>CACYHJ010000365.1 GCA_902774165.1 Oscillospiraceae bacterium | reverse complement strand
CCACAGAAGATGGTTCCTCAACCCCGGCATGGGCGGCACCGCCTTCGGCAGCGCGCAGGGCCAGAACAATACGATTTTCACCGCGGCGTATTCCGTCGACAACAGCGCTCCCGTCGACGATTACGAGCTGATTGCGTGGCCGCCCTCGGGCTACGTGCCCTCCGACGACCGGATTTTCGACAGCAGTACCGCGTGGAGCGTCTCCCTCAACCCTCAGAAATACCTGAAGCCCGACGGTTCGGCCAGGGCGAAGATCACCAGGGATGCCGACGGAAAAACGTTTTCCTTTTCTTCCGGCGGCTCCAACGGCTTCTTTACCGTCGAAAACAGCGGTTACGGCGTTGATAACTGCATTATCTTCCGTCCGGACGGACTGGGCGTGCCGAAGGGCCGGTACACCGTCGAGATCTCCGGCGTCAAAACGCGCAGCGGCTCCGCTGTCACATTGAAATACGCAGTGGAGTTTTTCGCGACCGTCGGCGTTGAGGTGCCGGATAAGCCTCTCGTCGTCACGACGACGGAAAGGCCTTCGCAGATCGTCACGACGACGGAAAAACCCTCGCATATCGTCACGACGACGGAAAAGCCCTCGCAGATCGTCACGACGACGGAAAAGCCCTCGCAGATCGCAACCACAACCTCGCCGTATACGTTCGTATCGGAAACGATCCGCGATTTTCCGACGATCCCGACCACCGGAAACAGACCATCCGCCCCAACGACGACGGAAAAGACGGACTCCGACAATCCGACGCTGCCTACAAGGCCCTGGCTGCCGGATGATCCGACCGTCACCGACGCCACGGAAGAACCGCCGACGGCCGCCGTAACGACCACGGTACCGCCGACCACGGTACCGCCGATCCCCGCTTTTGACCTCGCCTCACTGCTGCGCTTCAAGAGCGGCAGCGGGATCTACTACGACGAGGCAGCGGGCGTGATCTCCGCGCCGCAGAAGCTGACGTATCAGGAGTTCTTCGACGCCTTCGAAACGCCGCAGAACGTCCGTCTCTCTGACGGGGACGCAGCAGCCCCTGTCGTCACGGGAGCCGAATTCGTCTACACCGACGGAGACGGAAACCGGCAGAGCATGCCCATCGCGGTGCGAGGCGACGCCGACGGCGACGGCAGAATCAAGGCCTCCGACGCAAGGTGCGCCCTGCGGGTGGCGGCGAAGCTCGACGTGCTTGATCCGGTCAAGTATTACGCGGCGGACGTCGACCGCAGCGGAAAGATCAACTCCGGCGACGCCCGGACCATTCTGCGCGTCGCGGCAAAGCTGCAGGAGGAGCTCCCTGCGGCAGGATGAGAAACCGCCGGACGATCCGTTGTTTTTCGTCTGTTCTTCCCTTATCCCGATCGTATGACAGCAAAAAAGGCCGGACAATTCTTTCCGAACTGTCCGGTCGTTTTTTTCATTGCGCTGAGATCAAAACGGGATCCGGGGCTCAGCCCGCGCCGATCGCGGCAAGCAGCGGCCGCACGACCGGCATGACCGTTTTCGGTCAGGCGAGGTATAAGGCAACACCGCACAAATACGAATGCGCGTCTTGCTTGATCTTTGTTCCGTCATCTTGCACAGATTCTCCTTGACAACTCCTTGACAACCGTCAGGTTGCCTGCGGAGACTCTGTACAATCTGACGAAAAAATCTACTGCGCAATCCGCACGCCCGAATTGTGCGGTGTTGCCATAACGGATAATATGCCGCAAGGCTTCCGGCGACGAGGGCGGCGAACGCAAGAGAAAGAGCGAAAAAACCGTTTTTCCATGTTTCATGACGAAACCCCTGTTCACCGTTTCTTCCGTTCAACCGTTCATCAGCCGGCGTCTGATTCAACATGCACCAGAAAATCTCCCGATATGCCGTTCCAGTTGAGGAAGACCCGCGTCGTGCCCTCGCCGACGGGATACATCCGCCCGCCGACGATTTTTATCACGGATTTGTCGTAACCGTAAAACCTCGTCCCGCCGAGCACGGGGAACACATCGCCGTCGTTGTCAAACGCCATGATCCAGACCTGTGTGGGCTCTGAGATGGTATAGACCTGATTCTCCGCTTTCACCGTCATGATCCTCGGGACGACGCGGACGGGATGCCGTTCGAACGTTATCGGCAGGTTTTCCTCGGCGGTGTCGTCCGTTTTCGGCGCGTCCGCTGCGCTCAGCTTAACCTCATGGAGCCTTGTCGCCCAGCCGTCTTCAATCCTGTCGAGGTAAGAATAACCGAGATAAACGGGATCGCCGACGCCGATATGGCCGTCGGCGCGGCCGGAAATCCCGCAGTTGTGAAGATTCCGGGCGGTGTTCGTTTTCACAAGGCTGCTCTGCCGGAAATTCAGACCGTCAAACGATTCCCACACGGAGATATAGCTGTCCGGGGAAAACCGTTTTGACGTGAAAACGGCGATGAAACGGCCGAACTCGTCGGAATACTTCACGTCGGCGGAATCGGATCCGCCGCTCTTTGCGGGGATCACGTCGCCCATGTATTCAAGCGTTGCGGGCCAGTTCTCGTCCGTCGCGTCCGCAATCGCAAGGCGCGTCGCCGGAGTGGACGTGTTCCAGCTGTAATAGATATAGAGCTTGTCGCCCATCAGAACGAACGACGGTTCTCCGGCACCCCATTGATCCGGGTTGTCGGTGTATTCGATCATCGGCGCGGGCTCGACGCCCCAGCCGCTGCCCGTCCATTTCTCATACGGGCCGTCGGGATTCTTGCTGCGGGCGACGCAGATATCGTTGTCGACGCCTCTGACGTCAAGGGTCGTCGTATAACCTACGTAATAATAGCCGCCGAACTTGATCGCGCCCGGATCGCAGGTCGAGTAACCATCATAGCCGCCCGCCGTGGGCTTGATCGGCAGCTTTTCCGCGCTGCTGCGTTTCCCGCCGTCATAAAGCCGGCGGTATCCGATCATATCCCAGATATCCCCCGGACCGTTGGTCGCGCTCCAGACGTCAAGGCTGCCGTCTGCGTTGAGGATCATCGACGGACCGTAGCGGTAACCGCCGCCGCCCTTTACGGTCGTATAAATGTCGATCCCCGTATCGACGGCGTCGATCTGAACGTACTTTGACTCATCTCCGGCCTCAACCGGCTCTGACGGGTCGAAATCCCCGCCGCCGACCACGGGCGCGAAAACCGCCGTGAAGGTGTACAGGTAGACGAACAGGGTTTTCAGAACAAGATAAAAATTATGCAGCGCCATTGTTATTTCCTCCTTGTTGTCGGGTTCTGACGAAGGGCAATTTCGATGATACGCGGAACGACGGTCCTGATGATATTATATTCCGTTTTCTCAGATAAAGCAAGGGCAACACCGCACAAATACGAATGCGCGTCTCTTGACAACCGTCAGGTTGCCTGCGGAGACTCTGTACAATCTGACGAAAAAATCTACTGCGCAATCCGCACGCCCGAATTGTGCGGTGTTGCCCAAGAACAGATTCCCGTCTGAATGTCTCAGGTTGTGAATCGGTTCTTGCCTTCAGCTCCTGTTCTTCCGGTATTCCCGCGGCGTCGCGCCGAACCGCGCCCGGAACACCTTATAGAAGTAGGTGATATTCACGTAGCCGATCTTCGAGCAGATCTCCGTGACGGAATAGTCCGTATTCTTCAGGAAGTACATCGCCTGCTGCAGCCGGCGCTCCTGCATGAGCCCGGTAAAGGTTTTGCCGGTCTTGCGCACGATTTCGCGCGACAGCGAACGGTAATCGTAATTCAGCATCCTGGCTGCGTCCTCCAGGTCTCCGTCGGCGTAGCGTGCTTCGATATATTGCTGCACCTGCCAGATCGCGTCGGTGCTCTGCTCGTCGGTGCTGACGCCGCCCGCGTGGAACTGCAGCAGCCGTAAGAGCAGCGCCACGGTGAGCTGGTTGGTGCTTTGCTTATAAGCGACCTCATTCTTGATGGACCAGAGAAGATTGTCCAGCAGATTCCGGATCGGCAGCACGTCCCCCACGTGGAACAGAAGATAATCCGGACGGTCGTCTTTATCGAGGATGCAGTTGACGAAGAACCGGCGCATGGGGGAATCCTCAAGCCCCGAGAGCTTCAGCGCCCGGTCGAAGAACTCCGGCCGGATCACGATATTGATCATGATATCGTCTTTTTCGCAGCGTTCGACCGAGTGCCGGGCATGCAGATTCAGGATCAGCAGGTCTCCGGCGGTCATGACCAGCTTTTTGCCCTCGATGACCTGCGAGAGCTTCCCGTGCAGCACGTAAGCCATCTCGATATAGTCGTGCCGGTGCAGCTGCGCGGACATAAAGCGGTAATTCGGGCGGATATCGATCAGCTTTCCGTCCCGCAGAAACTGGTCCGCCCGCAGCGTCAGGTTTTCCACATAGGGCATACCCTTGTCTTCACCGTTCAGATAGGCGTTTTCCTGCGGGGACAGGGGATAAAACAAAGACAGGACTTCATCCGACATTTTTATCACCTCTTTATATATAATAAGTCCTTTATCCTTCTTCGTCAAGTGAGAAAAAGGATAATAAATCTGCGGAATCGGGATATGGCTTTTTTCACCGCGGCGCGTTATAATGGATTTATCCTCGCATATTATGCGAAAGTGTACTTTTTTCGGAAAGAGGTTTTGTCCATGAACAAAAATATCAGGAAGGTCCTTTCGGTCGTGCTGAGCGTATGCATGGTATTGTCCGTGTTTGTGATCGGCACCGTACCGGCGTATGCGGACCTGGTGAACAATCCCGGAGCGGTAAACAATACCGGCTATGTGCAAGTGGATGTCTGCACGACGGTTTATCTTGACAGCGGTACGGTCGATATCGATCTTGCGACCTCCGGCTACTCCGTAGGGTCGGGCTATCCGGTTTCGTTCAAAAGCGAAGCCACTATCATATTGAACTGTTCTTACGGCGATTATTATTACGGCTCGGAAATCGCATACGGATCCGCCAACGGAACGACATACAACTTATCCGGTTATTATTATTGGGGATCCAATTACAGCACCGTAACCGCATGGGAGACCTCTCCTACCGCGGTCAACGGCCCCACCGGTTACTGCATCATGGCGGCGACGAATACCGCATACCTGCCCGTTCCCGCTTTGAATACGTCCGTAACCTATCCGTTCAATACGGTTGCGACCGCCAACTACGTTCTTGTGAATGAGAGCACGGAGGCGCCAGTCAGCGTTACGCTTCACACCTATTGCTCCCATACGAACGCCACCGTCACACAGTACGACGGCTCCAATCACTGGAAGCACTGCAACGTCTGCGGCGCGAACTGGGATACGGCGGGGCACAGCTGGAGCGAATCCTCCCGCACGCCCGCCACCTGCAACGCCCCCGGCACGGTGTATTACAGCTGCTCCTGCGGCGCGACGACGACCTCGTCCCTCGCGCAGCTGACGCATTCGTTCACGAATTATACCTATAACAACAACGCGACCTGCACCTCCGACGGCACCGAGACCGCGTACTGCGACCACGGCTGCGGCGCGAGCGATACGAGAACAAAGGTCGGCACGCAGCTTTCGCATACTCCCGGCGCGGCGGAAGAGACCGTCATTACTCCGGCGACCTGCGGCGCGGCGGGCTCAAAGCGCGTCGTCGTCAGGTGTACCGGCTGCGGAACGACCCTCAGCGACACGACCGAACCGATCCCCGCCACCGGCGCGCACGAATGGGAGTGGGTCACCGATACTCCCGCCACCTGCGGGACCGCGGGCGTAAAGCATGAGAAATGCAGAAACTGCGGCGCGACGCAGAACGCGGGCACCGCGATCCCCGCGACCGGGAACCATACCCCCGGCACAGCGGAAGAGACCGTCATCACCCCGGCGACCTGCGGCGCGGCGGGCTCAAAGCGCGTCGTCGTCAAGTGCACCGGGTGCGGAACGACCCTCAGCGACACGACCGAACCGATCCCCGCGACCGGCGCGCACGAATGGGAGTGGGTCACCGATACCCCCGCCACCTGCGGAACCGCGGGCGTTAAACACGAAGAATGCAAAAACTGCGACGCGACGCAGAGCGCGAATACCGAGATCCCCGCCACCGGCGAACACGATTGGAAATGGGTCGTCGATATCGAACCGACCTGCGGTACGACCGGTGTGAAGCATCAGGCGTGTAAAAACTGCACAGCAACGCAGGATGAAAATACGGGCATCCCGGCGACCGGCGCGCACGAATTTGAATGGGTGACCGATCGCGAAGCGACCTGCGGCGCGGCGGGCGAGAAGCACGAGAAGTGCGCAAACTGCGACGCGACCAGAAACGAAGGCACCGAGATCCCGGCGACCGGAGCGCATGAATTTGAATGGGTGACCGATCGCGAAGCGACCTGCGGGACCGCGGGCGTAAAACACGAAGAATGCAAAAACTGCGACGCGACCAGAAGCGAAGGCACCGAGATCCCCGCGACAGGCGCGCACGAATTTGAATGGGTCATCGATCGTGAAGCGACCTGCGGTACTGCGGGTGAGAAGCACGAGAAGTGCGCAAACTGCGACGCGACCAG
>CACYHJ010000364.1 GCA_902774165.1 Oscillospiraceae bacterium | reverse complement strand
AGCCGTCAGACAGTTTTGTGTGACAATGAAGATCGCCTTTCATTCAATTTCATCCACCTTTCTCGGGATTATCTTCGGTAGATGCCTTACTTGCAAAAATGCTTTCGGTGTTTGCGCGCAGAGAGGCGAAACGAAAAACGAGAGAATTTCGCCCGTCGGGGCGGCAATTCAGGCATAAGACTGCGGTTTTTTTATGAAATAAAATAATATTAACCGCAATTCTATCTAAAGTTTAATTCCATTTTACACCAATCGGCGTTTTTTTGCAAGCTGTTTTGAAAAAAATGTGAATTTTTATCAATAATATTTAAGAATCCTCGGTAAAAACGGGGGATAAATCGTACAAATCGTTTACAATAAGGCGAAAATACGGGAATTGTCGCTGAAAATGTTAAATTTTTATTTCCTTGCCTGCGCCGGGAAACCGCCCTCGGGAAGGCCGGTCAACCGTCGGCTTTTTCTGGTTCAAAGCAAAGCGTACCCGCGGTGAGGAACCGTTTCGCGTCCGCGGTGACGCAAAACCGGTACGCGGGGTCAAGTCGCATCCGCCCGGTTTCCGGGTCGTAGAACGCAAGGTCCTCGCTGTGTACGTCGACGGTCACGGGGATTTCTTCCCCCGCCGGGACCGTGACGCGGCGGAAGCCCTTGAGGAGCCTGACCGGCCGGTCGCAGTCCGCGCCCTCGGAGGAGGCGTAGACCTGAACGACGGCGTCGCCGTCCCGCTCGCCGGCGTTTTTTACGCGGACGGTGATCCTCGCGCCGTCCCCGGTGTTCTCCGCCGCGGCGCCGGAGAGGGCGAACACGGTGTAGGAAAGCCCGAAGCCGAAGGGGAACTGCACCTTTTTTCCTGTTTTGTCAAACAGCGTGTAGCCGTGGTAATAGCCGTATTCCACGGTTTTCTCCCCGTCGCCCACGTGCGGGAAGGGCGGGTAGTCGTCGGGATCCTCCGCAACGGTGAACGGCAGGCGGCCCGCCGGGTTCACGTCGCCGCTGAGCACGTCCGCCAGGGCGTTTCCGCCCTCCAGGCCGCTGTAAAAGGACATCAGGATCCCGTCCGCCAGATCCGACCAGTCGCGGATCACGTAGGCGCTGCCGCCCATGATGCTGACGATCAGAGGCTTGCCGGTTTTGCTCAGCGCGCGGATCAGCGCCGCGTCCTGCGGCGGGATGCGAAGGTCCGCCCGGTCGCCGCCGCTGCCCTTGGGCTTCTGTTTGATCTCGCCTCTGTTGACAAGGAATTCCCCCTCCTGCAGCCAGTCGCTGCCGACGCAGACGACGATGCAGTCGCTGTTTTTTGCCGCTGCGGCGGCCTTCTTCGGCGCACAGCCGTTGAAGCACACCACGTTTTCCTCGCCGAACCGGTTTTTGATCCCCTGATAGGGCGTCACGGTGTAGGGGCTGTAGACCCGGCTGCTGCCGTGGTCGCCCACGTTGATCTCGTCGGCGTACCGGCCCACCACCGCGATTTTCGTCCCCTCCGCCAGCGGCAGGACGCCCCTGCGGTTCTGCAGCAGTACCGTGCCCTTTGCGGCGGCCTCCCGCGCCAGCGCCACGTGCTCCGGGCAGAGGATCGTCTCCTTCGGCTCGTCCTTATGGTTCGGCAGGGTGACGATCAGCGCCTTCAATACCCGCTGCACCGCGGTGTTGACCTGCCGGCGGGTGATCGCTCCGCTGCGCAGCGCAAGGCCCAGCAGCGCGTAGCGGAAGACGTAGGGCATCTCCACGTCAAGCCCGCTTTTCAGCGCCGCGGCGCCGTCGTGCACGCCGAAGACGAAATCCGAAAGCGTGAAGCCCTCAAAGCCCCATTCGTCCCGCAGGATCCCGGTCAGCAGCCGCCGGTTCTCGCAGCAGTATTCGCCGTTGACCTTGTTGTATGCCGCCATGATCGACATGGCGCCGGCGTCCACGCATTTTTTGAAGTGGGGAAGATAGACGTCGTGCAGCGTCCTGTCGTCGCAGACGGCGTCCACGCTGAAGCGCAGGTCCTCGATGCTGTTCAGCGCGTAATGCTTCGGGCAGGCGATGATCCCGTGCTCCTGCATGACGCGGGTCTGGGCGGCGCCCATGACCCCCAGCAGAAACGGGTCCTCCCCGTAGGTCTCCTGCGCCCTGCCCCAACGGGGGTTGCGCAGCAGGTTGATGCAGATGCCCGCGAACAGGTTCGCCCCGCCCGCCGACGCCTCCCGGGCAAACGCGTGGGCGACCCGGGCCTCCAGCGCCTCGTCAAAGGCTGCGGCGCGCATCATCGGCACGGGAAAACAGGTGCTGTGACCCATCACCACGCCGCGGGGGCCGTCGGTAAACAGCACCGGCGGCACGCCCAGCCGTTTGCAGCCGCCCGCAGGGTAGGCCTCGCCGTTGTAGTACCGCCCTTTGGTCAAAAAATTTTTCGCCGTGGTCCCCAGCGCGTGGCCCCGCAGCATGTGCAGCCGCTCACGGACGGTCATCTCGTTGCAGAGCGCCGCCGCGGCGGCGTCCAGCGTTTCTTTGTCCGGGTGTTCCCGATAAAGCCTCACAGCCTGTTGAAAATCCATGGGATCCGCTCCTTTCCGCCGCGCCTGCGGCAGGTCGTTCTTTCTTTTATTTTATCGGATTTTGCGCGTTATTTCAACGGAAGATTTGATATTTCCGGAAAAATATGGTTTAATAAAAGCGGAAGCGCGGTTCGTGCGCATATTGGATCTGCAAAACAAAAAGAACCGCCGGATTTCCGGCGGCGGGAGGTTTATTATGACAAAAGCGGAATATCTGAAAACCATCGACGCGGTGATCGGCCGCGGGCCCTACCGGGCGGACTGGGCGTCCCTGTCACAGCACAGGACGCCGGCGTGGTTCTGTCGGGATAAGCTGGGCATTTTTATCCATTTCGGCGTTTACAGCGTGCCCGCCTTCGGAAACGAGTGGTATTCCCGGGGGATGTATGACCGGAATTCCCGGGAATTTGAGCATCACAGATCGCACTGGGGCGATCAGAAGACCTTCGGCTACAAGGATTTCATCCCCCTGTTCCGGGCGGAAAACTTCAGCGCCGACGAATGGGTCTCCCTGTTCCGCGAAGCCGGCGCCCGGTACGTCATGCCCGTGGCGGAGCATCACGACGGCTTCGCCATGTATGAGACGGCGTTCAACCGCTGGAACGCGAAGCGGATGGGGCCCT
>CACYHJ010000363.1 GCA_902774165.1 Oscillospiraceae bacterium | reverse complement strand
ATTCTTGCGTGCCGCGAGGTATGATCGAAAAAACGAGTGTGCCCCCTTGCCGTGATCGAAAATCATGATTATAATGAAAACGAAAGTTTGAACGGAAATGAGTGGAATCCATGGAAGAAGCGCTGAAACGGTATGAGCAGCACTTCGGCGAAGTGTATCATTTCTTCGTCAGGGTCATAAAATCAGACGACGAAGTGATCGAAGAGATCGACCGCTGCATTGCAAATGACGCCAGACAAAGCGAGCCGGATTATGAGGCAGGTATCGATTACTAAAAGAATTCTGTAAAGGTGATTTGATGTTCCGCATGAAAATCGAAACACAATTGAATCTCAACGACCGGACGATGCTCGGGGGCCGACCGGACGTTTATCGTTTTCCCAAAACGATCCGGATCGGGGAAAGCACCTTTGCCGTGCTCGGTGTGACGCCGTGCGTCCGGCCGTCGTATCTTTCCCTTGAAATTGAAAAAACGGAACGCTCCCTGATCGGGCTGGAAGCCGTGGAATAACAGCATGAATCAAGAAAACCTCCCGTGACTCTTCATACAGAATCACGGGAGGTTGTTTCTTATTCGTTATTGTATGGAATTGAACTGGCTCCGAATCTCGTTCGCATCGCCCGTCGCAAGATAAAACTCATATTCAAACGGCCGGAAGCTGGCAAACTCAAACGTATCCACGCAGGCGATGTAAGAGGTGGGGCCTTCGGCCGCGGGGTCGGCGGTTCGGCAGCCGCCGCGGTCAGCCACCCCGGCGAGGAACGTGCCGTGGTGCGGGGTGAAAAGCCCGATGCCGAAGCCGTCTGTGCCGCCGGCGGTGAACGCCGCCCAGTTTTCGCTCGTCTTAAAATTGGGATACCCCGCGTCCGGCCAGAAGATGAGGTCGGGCACGGAAACGAGATTACCGGTTTCATCGGGATAAATGAAATCGTTCAGCGGCTCGGCGCAGTAAAACGCGGGCAGCTCCTGCGTTTTGACACGCACGCCGCCGTCGAGCGTGTAGGTCGCTTCCATGTAAGAGGGCGTGATGTGTGCATCGTCCAGCGCCCAGTCCATCGGCCGCGCCTTGACGGTAAGAGCCGTGTCGGTCAGCCGCACGTCCACGATCTTGCTTTTGCCGTTGAACTGGTTGCCGCCCTGCACGGGGTTATACGCCCAGCGGTTGCCCATGTATTCACCGGCCTCATAGCCTGCGCTGTCGGACGAGCCGTAATACGATTGCTGCACCAGCCGCCCCGTGTCGTGGCAGTTGATGAGGTTCACGTTCCGGCTGAGCACCTTGCCGCCGGTTTTTTCTCCGGCGCGGGAATCCACCACGATTCTGCCGTTGCTGTTCACCACTTCCACGCCGGAATCAAGATCTTCCAGATAACTCAGCGCGCCGCCCCAGTCGAGGTTCGCGCCCGCTTTCAGCTTGTCGTTCTGAATGAAGATCTCCTTGTCGAGCACCTTGCGGTTGAACACCGAAAACGCGGTCGGCTCAAAATCGCCGCAATCGCCCGAAAGGGGCGTGAAGCGAAGCGACGTTGGCCGGATCGCTTTTTTCTTTTTCAGATAGCCGTCGGTGAAGCTGTAAAAGATGGTGCCGTCGCCGGGCTCAAGGAAGAATTCCTCTTCCGCCTCTTTGCCGTTGGACAGCAGATAAGAAAACACGCCTTTCATATATCCGCCGCAGGTGTACCGCAGCCCGAAATAGTTGAACGGCCTGACCCTGCCGCCGATCGCATAGGCGTTTTCGCCGGTTTCGGTCAGCGTGCAGACGGGATCGTCAAGCGAAAAATCCTCATCCTGAAACGCGCGCAGACAGCTCATCGGCATCAGCAGCACCCCCATCAGAACCGCCAGCCATAAGGCGAAAAATTTTCTGATCATGGTCATCCCTCATCCTCTGTTTTTTCCGTTTCCGTCAGCCGTCCGTAATCGTTCCATTCCCCGAACATCCGGCCGCGTTTGGTTTCTTCGATCAGATGCCGCAGCGCTTTTTCATATTGCTGCGGCAGATGCGTTTTGGTGAACGCGAGGTTATACGCCCGCACGCGCTGATACAGCGGCGGGAACGCTTTGAATTTTGACCACACCCGCGCCCGTTTCAGCTCCGCTTCGATTCCCGGGTCGATGCGAAAGCTGCGCGGCCCCATGGCGGGCAGCACCGCGCGCCCCGCGTCGGTCATGAGCCCGAGCCGTTCCAGCCGCCGCGCGCGTTCCTTGTTCAGCTCCGTCCACAGGCTGTTTTTGCGGCGCGGAGAAAACCGCTGCAGCATGACGCCGTCCACGCGCTGCTGGGTGCTGTCGATCCACCCGAAGCACAGCGCCTCCTCCACCGCGTCAAGGTACCACAGGCCGCCGTCGTCCCGCGGTCGGCCGCGCCGGACGGCCAGCCAGCATTCTTCTTCCGCCGCTCCGTGCGCCGCCAGCCACGCCCGGAAGTCCGCCCGGGTCGTGATGTTCAACATGTTTTTCATGCTTTTATCGTCGGGGTTTTATTTCTCGTTCAGCTCACACAGATACTGCCACGACTGTTCGCAGGCCAGGAACGGGTCGTCGTTCGGCCATTCGTTGTCGTGCTCATACATGATGTAGGGGATCTCCAGCTCGCACGCGGCGTCGTAGCACGCCTGCAGATCGACCACACCCTGCCCGAGCGGCACAAAATGCTTTTCGCCGGCTTCGTCGCGCCTGTAATCTTTGAAATGGATCACCTTCACGCGCCCGGCCATCCGGTGAAGCACCTCGACCGGGTCGCTGCCGCCGTAGTGGATCCACGCCACGTCGGGGATGAAATGGAACGCTTCGGGGTCGGTTTCGGCCAGCAGCAGATCCATCATGCACCCGTCATAATCCGGCAGACGCTGAAATTCAAAATCATGGTTGTGGTAATGGAACGTGCAGCCCTGCGCCAGCATGTTTTTGCCGATCTCGTCCGTTTCGGCGATCAGGCGGCGGACTTTTTCCGCGCTGCCGCGGTAGTCTCCGCTCGCGGCGCCCAGCCCGATGGCGTCACAGCCGATGATTTTGTGCTCGGCGATCAGGTTGTCCAGATCGTTCCTCATGCGGTCGTAGGGCTTGTGGGTCACGCAGACCTTCATGCCGTGTTTGTCAAGGATCTCCTTTTGCACCGGCGCGGGAATGTCGCCGATGGCCGAGATCTGCACGTCCGTCACGCCCATGGCGCTCAAACGAGCGAGCGTGCTGTCAAAATCTTCCGCGGTCTGGATATGATCGCGCAGGGTGTAAAGCTGAATGCCGATGGTCGGTTTTTTCATGGTTGTCATCCTTTCTTGCCCGGTTCGGGGTTATTCCACCATGGTCTGTTCGGTTTCTGAAATGGCGAAGACCGCAAGAAACAGTGTGTCCAGATCGGCGGACGCCGACCAGACGCGGTAGTAATAACAAATGTTGTATTTGCAGATTGGTTGCTGTTGGCAAAGTAACCCAATGGCACAAGACTATTCTGATATACAGGATAATTATTTGAGTCATTCAATTCATTCCTCGTCACTCTTGTACCTCTTGCTATATTACATATATCCTTCAATTTTACAAACACAACCCCATAAACATACTGCAATATTTTAACAATATCCGCAAATTCAATTTGTGCTACTTCTTCACCGTCTCTCTCTCTCTATCTCTCTCTCTCTCTCTCTCTCTCTCTCTCTACATTAACAAATTGTGAACTGTCAAAACTAAGGAGCAGATCACGATAATATTCATATTGCTTTTTTCTTGCCTCTATTTCAGCAGGCAAACCTATCTGCAAATCACTGCATATAGCTTCAAAGTTATCAAGAACATTAACTATGCGTTGCTGGACTTCGAGAGGAGGAACAGGAGCACAAATTGCTTCCAGTTTATTGACAGCTAAACCAGGTTGTGCTCCGGCTGATTTATACTGATTCAGATTCATATTTATCAAAAGATGGTATAAAAACCGCTGCAAATATAATCCTTTTGATTTGACAACTACTGCATGTTCAGTGGCATAAAACTTTCCGGCAGCATACTGAACATTACCGCACAAAGCTCCCTGTCGTCCAATAATAGGATAATCGCCTTCATAATTTGCTTTTGATATGTATCCGCGAATACCATTACCACCATAGCATTTATAAATATGTATATCATCTGCATTCTCTGATAT
>CACYHJ010000362.1 GCA_902774165.1 Oscillospiraceae bacterium | reverse complement strand
GCTGTACGGCCATTGTGCTGCCGTCTCTGGATCCGGACGTCAAATTTATAAAAGTGCTCGAAGGCCTCCTGCGGGAGGGCTTCGAGCATATCGTCGTTGTGGACGACGGAAGCTGCGCAGAGCGCAGGCACTTTTTTGAAGAAGCCGCCGCGATGCCCACATGCACGGTGCTGACGCATGAGGTCAATAAGGGCAAGGGCCGGGCGCTGAAAACCGCCTTCGGCTATGTAAGGGATGCGCTGCCGGAGCTTCTTGGCGTTATCACCATCGACGGCGACGGCCAGCATTTGACCAAGGACATCATCGCCTGCGGGCAGAAAATGCTGGAGAACAAAGACAGCGTCGTTCTCGGCTGCCGCGACTTCAGCCTCCCCGGCATCCCGCCGCGCTCTGTCGCGGGGAACCGCACCACCTCGCGTTTCTTCCGCCTGATCTTCGGCATCCGCCTTTCCGATACGCAGACAGGCCTGCGCGCGATCCCGGCACAGTATCTGAAAACCTTCTGCGAAATCGAGGGTGAGCGCTTTGAGTACGAGACCAACATGCTCCTGTACATGAAACGCCTCGGAATCCCCTTTTTGGAGCAGCCCATCGAGACGGTCTATGACCCGGACGACTACAGCTCGCACTACAACGCGGTCAAGGACTCCTGGCGCATTACCAAGGTGATGGCCCGCTTTTTTGCCACGGGTTCGGGCTTTCGCTACGCGGTAAGCTCGCTGCTGTCCTTCGTGCTGGACAACGGGCTGTATCGCCTCCTGTTCTCCGGGCTTCTCGGAACAGTCGCGTTCAGGCTTGTCTCCCCTCTCTCTCAGGGCATTGCCCGCGCGCTGTCCTCATTATTCAACTTTACGCTGAATGACCGCTGGGTTTTCCGGAACAAGCTCGATCACGGGAAAGCATTTGTCAAGTATTACTGCCTTTGCATCCCCCAGACGCTGATCTCCATGGTCTGCCTGTCGGCGCTTGTTCGCCGGCTGGAGATCGCCTCCCCGGATCTTGCGACTGTTATCAAGATTCTGGTCGAAACCGCGCTGTTTTTCATCAGCTACTTTATCCAGAAAAAATGGGTGTTCAGGAAGAAATAAAGACTGCATCATGATCTGCCGATTACGGTTCAAGACCACTGTGTCTTGTTAACGCATAAAGCTTTGTGTCATCCTGAGCAAAGTGAAGGATCCCCGGTAGCGCGCATTCCATACGGGATTCCAAGCTTCGCTCAGAATGGCATTTTGCGTTATTTCCCGTTTTTTGTCTTTCCCGGAATCCGCTCTTTATACTATTCCTTATACTATTATCCGATAGAACAGTTTAAATCTGTCCGGCCTGATTTGTGCCAGGCTTCGTTGGAGCTTTTCGGAAACGCAGGGAGAATGAATCTTGCAATTGCGCGCGTTTTGTCCGATAATAGAGACGTTCAAAATCTGACCGCAAAGGGGTCTTATTCATGTTCAATATTATGGAAGCGCGAGAGGCGGCGGAACTGATTCGGGACGGAGACGTAATCGGCCTGAACTCCTTCGTCGGCACGGCGAATCCCGAAAAAATCCACGACGCGATTACGGAACGTTTTCGGCATACCGGCCATCCGAACAACCTGACGCTGGTCTCCTCCGCGGGCTTCGGCCTGTTCGACCCCGACCGGGGTGCGGAGAATTATATCCGCGAGGGCGCCGTCGGCAAAATCATCTGCGGTCATTACGGCTCCATGCCCAGCACCAAGCGTCTGGTTCTGCAGGATCGCTTCGAGGCTTACAACCTGCCCCTCGGCCCCATGTCCCACGCGATGCGGGCACAGGCCGGCGGACACGACGGGTATATTACCAAGCTGGGGCTCGGGATTTTCGCCGACCCGCGGATCGAAGGCCCCGCGCTCAACAGCATTTCACACGACGACACGCTGGTAAAGCTTGTGGAGATCGATGGTGAAGAGTATCTGCGCTATCGTCTCCCCGCCTTCGACATCGCCATCATCAAGGCGACGAGCGTGGACGCCAAGGGCAACATTTCCTTTGAAGCGGAGTACAGCACCATCGACGCCCTCTCCATCGCGCAGCTCACCCGCCGCAATCATGGCAAGGTCATCGTCCAGGTAGATCGGGTGAAGTCGGACTTCAGTCGTCCGCGGGACGTGATCATCCCCGCGGTTCTGGTTGACGCCGTCGTGGTCTGCGAGCCGGATCGGGACAGCGACGCCTTCGGCACCTTGTCCGGCGATATTCACGTCCCGGCAAGCCATATGCAGTACTGGTACCGGCGACTTGAAAAGGAAAACGCCCGCAGCGGCAAGGTGCGGGACGATTTCTCGGCAGACATCATCGGCCGCCGCGCGGCGCAGGAGCTGCAGCGGGGCGACATCATCAACATCGGTGTGGGCATTCCGGAGAAGGTCAGCAAATACGCGGCCGCGCGTGGTATTTTGCAGGATCTCACGCTTTCGGTGGAATCCGGCGGCACCGGCGGGCTCCCCGCAGGCGGGCCGGAATTCGGCGCCATGATCGGCGCGGATTCCATCTGCGACATGTCCATGCAGTTTGATTTTTATGACGGCGGCGGGCTGGACTGCTGTTTTATGGGCGCGCTTGAGATGGATCGCTTCGGAAACGTCAACGCCCATCGGGGCGTGGATCAGGCCTCCGGCATCGGCGGCTTCGGCAACATCACCGCCGCGACGCGCAATGTGGTTTTCTGCCTCACCTTCAATACGAAGGGGCTGAACGTCACGGAGGAAAACGGCAGCGTGAAAATCAATCAGGAGGGCGCAATCCCGAAGATTGTGGACAGGGTGCGCAGTATCAGCTTTTCCGGCCCCCGCGCTGTTCAAACCGGGCAGCGCGTGCTGTACGTGACGGAGCGCTGCGTCTTTATGCTGAGGCCGGAGGGGCTTGCGCTGGTTGAAGTCTATCCCGGCGTCGATAAAAAGCGGGATATTCTTGACCGGCTGCCGTTTCCGGTTCTGGATGAGACGGTATAATAAATGAATTAATCCCTAAGGAAGCAGCCCTCGCGCCGCTTTACGCGCGTCCCATGTGAATAGTTCCGGATTCTTAATTATTGTTTATTTGTTTTTTACATCCCGGCACTTGACGTGTATTTGCCCTTGTGGTAAAGTAAATACACTATGGTCTATGAACAGGAGACTACATAAAGATGAAAAAAATG
>CACYHJ010000361.1 GCA_902774165.1 Oscillospiraceae bacterium | reverse complement strand
CGTCGCCGACGACGGGCGGCTGTTTGTACAATAATCGGCGCATTGAAATGAAGAGCAGCCCGTTTCCGCAGAAGTGAGGAGACGGACTGCTTTTTTGTACAAAAATACGCAGAGTTCGATCTTGTGGGTGACAAGTGAGAAACGATATGCTATAATACAGAAAAATTTCCTGTTCTGCGGGATTCAGGGACGGATAAAAGCTTTCACCGCCGTCACAATGCCGATCAGCGCGAGTACTGCGCCGACGGCGATGATAAAGACCGCATTGCCGGCGACGTTGCCCTCCGCGATGTTTTCGGGGTTCGACGACTGGTACAGGATCTCGATTTCGTCGCCCTTGTGCATGGAGCTGTCGTAGGCCGGGAATTTGACGTTTTCATATTTCCTGCCGTCGACCTCGTAATCAACGTAGACGGTGTAGTCGTACTGATCGAAACCGTCCTCATCCGTGCCGGTCCATTCCCGCTCGATCCCCGTGATCACGCCGGTGACGGACGCGTCGTAATTCTTTTTGCTGCTCATTTTTTTCGCGCCCAGCACGATTACGACAATCCCTGCCGCGACGGCAATCACGGGAAACAGAATGTTAAAGATTTTACGCATGTTTTACCTCCTGAGAAATTGATGCAGAATGCAAAAATGATCGGCGCCCGGCGTCCCATGTCGGCGCATGCGCGCATCTCTGCGGCGCCGCAGCCCTTATTTCGCATCAAACGCTGCATTTTCTTAATTATATCATGAATTCGTACGTTTGTCACCGCGCTATTCGAATTATCGTAAAACTTATCGTATGCATCATTTTTCGGAAAAAAGATTTGGAGGGAATCAGATGCTGTTGGAAGAATTCGATCCGCAGAGAAACGCCGTGATCGATCCGGAGATGGTAACGAACAAGGTGGAGGATTTTCCGGAAGTAACGGTTTCCTGCTTTTCAAAAAAACTGTTTGAAAGCGTTCTTTCTCTTTTCGACGCGGAAAAGATCGCGGAATTGCGTTCCGCGGTCGGCGCAAATCCGGTTTACCGGGTGACGTACAAGGGCCGCGCGTTTGCGTTTTATCAATCATTCGTCGGCGAACCCCTGTGCGTTGCGCAGTATGAGGATCTGATGGCGATCGGGAGCAGGCGACTGATCCTGTTGGGGAATTGCGGGGTTCTGGACCGGTCGATTGAGGACTGCGGCATTATCATCCCCACCTCCGCGCTCCGTGACGAGGGAACGAGCTTTCATTACGCCGCCCCGGGAGACGTAATCCCTGTCAACAAAAAGTACAGGGAAACCTTCAAGGACGTTCTGAAAGAATGCGGTTATCCTTTCGTCGAGGGGATCACGTGGACGACGGACGCGTGTTACAGAGAGACGCGGGAAAAGGTCGCCCGCAGAAAGCGGCAGGGGGCGGTCTGCGTTGAAATGGAGTGCGCCGGCATGCAGGCGGTCTGCGACTTCAGAGGGACGGAATTCTTTCAGTTCTTTTACGCCGGGGATAATCTGGATCATTCCTCGTGGGAACCGAGAAGCCTTTCGGGCGACGTGCGGCTGGAGGATAAAACGAAAATCCTGTTTCTCGCGTTTGAGCTCGGGCTGAAAATCATGGAAGCGCACAACGGGGAAAAACGGGATCGCAGCGATCTGAGATTGACGGCCCCGACAGACGAATATGTTGAGGAAATCCGCGCTTATCGGCAGGATTTCATCGACGCGGGCGATTCCATGGACGGGACCGGCCCGCTGCGCCGCTTTGACGACCCGGAAGAATGGTTGCGGGAGATTAAAAAGTATACGGATCCCGAAACCGTCCCGGAGGGGAAAGTGCAGGCGACGCAGTTTCTCTTCGTGCGGGAAAGCGACAACAGAATTGTCGGCATGCTGCAGGTGCGGCATTGTTTCAACGATTATCTTGAAAAATATGCCGGGCATATCGGCTACTCCGTGCGGCCCTCGGAACGCCGGAAAGGTTACGCGACCCGGATGCTGCGGCAGGGCCTGGACTTTTGCAGATCAATCGGCCTTCCCCGCGTGCTGATCAGCTGCAGGGTTGAAAACGAGGCCAGCCGGCGGACGATCCTCGCAAACGGCGGCGTTTATGAAAGTACCGTGTTTGAACCGAACGAAAACATCGGGCTGCAGCGGTATTGGATCGATCTATCCGTCCCGGCGCGTGAAAAAGACGGTAAAGATATGGAGGATCAATAAATGCAGTTTCTATGCTACCCGAAATGCACCACCTGTCAGAAAGCCCAAAAGTGGCTGGACGACCGCGGCGTAACGTATGATCTCAGGAACATCAAGGAAGAGAACCCCACGGAAGCCCAGCTGCGGGAATGGCACGCAAGAAGCGGACTGCCGCTGAAGCGTTTTTTCAATACAAGCGGCCTGCAGTACAAAGCGCTGAACCTGAAGGACCGCCTGCCGGAAATGAGCGAAGACGAGCAGTTCACCCTGCTGGCGTCCGACGGGATGCTTGTCAGGCGCCCGCTGCTGATCGCGGACGATTTCGTGCTTGTCGGCTTCCGGGAAAAAGAATATGAAGAAAGGCTGAAGTCTGCGCTCAACCGCAATTAGGGCAATACCGCACAATTCGGGCGTGCGGTGTTGCCTTAGAATTCTTTCAACAGTTCGATTATTTGCATAAGGCATATTTTATCGTATGGTATAAGCGAACCGGATCGGAGCGAAACATAAAACTGAAGCGCGTGGAAGACGTGATTATCCGAGTTGTGTCATGTGTTTGCCGCTTTTTTTCGTCCGTGTCGCGCACGAAGATATTCTCGCTTTCCGTGTGGTTTTTCCGGGGAAGAAGCGCCGCAGTCCCGATCCGGAGAATACTCCTGACGGTATCTTAATGATACACCGAATCAGCGAAAAACGCAGGAAGAAACGTGCATTCGTTAAACCGGTACATATGATTTATTCTGTTTCCGGGGCATAATACCATATGAATGGTAATTTATGGTTTTACGCTGACATATGAAGTTTTGAAACAGAATCAGGATGATTGTTCGTTCCGATGCGTCCGGATCGCTGAACTTTTCATCAAGCAGCAGCGCGTTCGCCAACGCTGCCGCCAAAGCATAGCACATACCCGGCTGACTGAAAACGGATCTCGATGTTTTTCCGCCAGGTTCAGGCAAATAGATCTGATCGATATCCGTAACAAGATCAAGAAGCGAAA
>CACYHJ010000360.1 GCA_902774165.1 Oscillospiraceae bacterium | reverse complement strand
ATGGCTGGAGCTGGTTTGGGTGGTTCAGGGCGTGATCGTCCTGAATCAGCTGCTCGCCTTGCTCCCGTGCTGATACGAACCCCGAAACCAGAGAAAAAAACATGAAGAAAATCGCTTTTTTCGATGCAAAACCATATGACCGGGATGCGTTCGACCGGCTCAATGCCGGACGTTATGACATCCGCTATTTCGAGACGCGCCTCACCGCATCCGCCCTGCCGCTCGCCGCAGGATGCGATGCCGTTTGCGCATTCGTCAACGACGAGGTCGACCGCAAGGTGATCGAAGGCCTGACTGCCGCCGGGATCAAGGTCCTGGCCTTGCGCTGTGCCGGATACAACAACGTGGACTTCAAAGTCGCCTATGATATGAAACTGACCGTGGTGCGCGTCCCCGCATATTCACCATACGCGATCGCCGAACATGCGGCGGCGCTGCTGCTGGCGCTGAACCGCCATATCCACAAGGCGTCGGCGCGGACTCGGGATTTCAATTTCTCCCTCGCCGGGCTGACCGGATTCGATCTGCACGGCAAGACCGCCGGGATCGTCGGAATGGGCAAGATCGGCACGATCTTCAGCCATATCTGCAACGGCTTCGGGATGCGGGTACTGGCATTCGACGCCCACCCGCACGAGGAAGCCGGGGTTGAGTATGTCGGGATGGAACGGCTGCTGACCGAATCGGACGTGATCTCTCTGCACTGCCCCCTGATGCCTGCGACGCATCACCTTTTCAATCAGGAGACGTTCTGTAAGGTCAAGCCGGGCGTGGTCCTCATCAATACCTCGCGCGGTGGTCTGATCGACAGCGAAGCGCTGCTCGCGGCTCTGCGGGACGGACTGGTCGGCGCGGCGGGGCTGGATGTTTACGAAGAGGAAAGCGAATGGTTCTACGAGGACCGTTCCGATGTGACCAGACAGAACAAGACGCTTTCGCTTCTGGTTTCCATGCCGAACGTGATCGTCACTTCACATCAGGCGTTTCTAACGCGCGAGGCGCTGACCAATATCGCTTCGACCACGCTCGGCAATCTGGATGCATTTTTCTCCGGTGAGCCGCTGGAAAATGAAATATGCTACCGCTGTCTCGGTACGGGCAAAGCGGCATCATCAGCTTGTGCAAAACGGGTCGGAGGACGTTGTCTGCCGGCAAAGTGATTCAAAGACAACAGAATGGAAAGAATACTGAACATGAAACGGAAAATCATTGAAATCGATCAGGAAAAATGCACGGGATGCGGCAAGTGCATTCCCAACTGCCCGGAAGGGGCATTGCAGATCATCGACGGCAAGGCGCGTTTGATCAGCGACTTGTTTTGCGACGGACTCGGTGCTTGCATCGGAGAATGCCCGGCGGGCGCGATCCATACCGTGGAGCGGGAAGCCGAACCTTATGACGAAGCCAGAGTTATGGAGACAATCGCCAGGCAGGGGACTAACACCATCATCGCCCATTTGAAGCACCTGAAGTCCCACGGCGAATTCAAACTTTTCGACATCGCCGTAAATTATCTCAAGGAGCACGATATTCCTGTTCCGAAACTTCCGCATACCGGATGCCCCGGCTCGCTGATGAAACGTTTTGCCGCTCAGAAAGCCGACAATAATACCATCGCCGGTGGAGCCTCCACGCTGCGTCAGTGGCCGATCCAGCTGAAACTACTGAATCCCGGCGCGGAATACTTCGACAACGCCGATCTGCTGATCTCGGCGGACTGCGTAGCGCACGCTTACGGATCTTTCCATCGCGAGCTGTTGAACGGCAGGATACTGATCGTCTTCTGCCCCAAGCTGGATACCGATATCGACGGGTACGTCGAAAAACTCTCGCAGATATTCCAGCGGCATGAAATCAAATCCGTCACCATTGCGCGAATGGGAGTTCCCTGCTGCGGCGGTACGGTCATGATCGTCAACAAAGCGCTGGAACTGGCGGGAAAAGCTATTCCAGTAACCGTCAAAACCATCGGTATCGACGGAAGTCCACGCGACTGAGATACGTCTTTCCGCATCTTCAAACGCAAAAGGCGGCCGGGATTTCTCCCGACCGCCCGATGATGATTTCAGATCGACTTGCCGAGGCGGTACGCCTGTTCCGGGAACGGGGTGTGCCGGATCGCTCCCGCCGGCCAGACGCCGGGAGCGATGACCTGTCCGGCATCCGTCCAGCCCAGATATTTCAGAAGGACTTCATAGTGCGATTTGATCGGCACTGCCTCCGATGCGGCGGTGTTGGCGTAGGTCATCAGCAAGACGGCTTTTTTCGGAACGTGGATGGAACCGTTGATCGCGTAGAAGCGGTCGATCACCGCCTTGAGCTGGGCGGAAATCCCGAAATAATACATCGGCGTGGCGAGAACCACACAATCCGCGCCGATGATATGCTCGCGGACGAACTCGAAATCGTCCTTGAACACGCAGGGACCGTTCATTCCGCAGGAATTGCAGGCGATGCACGGATGCACTTTTTTGAATGCGGCATCGAACCGGACGACCTCATGTCCGGCTTCTTTCGCCCCCTTGATGAAATGATCGGCAAGCGTGGCGGAATTTCCGTTTTTTCGCGGACTCCCCGTGATGACCAGTATCTTCATTCTCTCCTTTTTGCCCTTTCCGCCGGAGGATTTTACGGCGCTGAATACGGAGCCCCCTAGGACGGCCGCTCCGACAGCGCCGCCAACTGCGATAGCCGCATTCCGAATGAAATCGCGTCGGTTCATATCGGTCGAATATTTATTTTACGGCTTCGGCCGCCCAGGATTTGAGCGTATCGGCATCGACGGATGCGCCGAAGCGTCGGCCTTCGACGACCTTTGCCTTCGGCGCGAGCGCCTGAAGATTGGCGGTCGAATCGCCCATGCCGCTGCCGCCCGAGGTGGCGAACGGAACGATCGTCTTCCCGGCGAGGGAGGCGGCGTTCGCTTCGACGAACGTGTCGACGATCGACGGTTCGCGATACCACCAGATCGGGAAACCGATGTAGACCGTCGTGTAATTCGCGAGGTCGGGCGCGGCATTCGCAATGGCGGGACGGCTGGCGCGGTCGGCCATCTCCACGGAACTGCGGCTCCGGTTGTTTCTCCAGTCCAGATCGGCCTCGGTGTAAGGTTTGGCGGGAACGATCTCGAAGGTGTCGGCTCCGATCGCTCCGGCGAGACGCAGGGCAACGCCCTTCGTCGTTCCCGTGGCGGAAAAATAAACTACAA
>CACYHJ010000359.1 GCA_902774165.1 Oscillospiraceae bacterium | reverse complement strand
CGAACGATCCCGTTTCTCCACGTACTTCATCCGATCGCCCCCTTTCTGCCTGAATTATACCATACTTCTCGCTTTTTCGCTCACTTTTCGGACAGTCTGACCAAAATAGGATTGCTATTATAACAAAAGTAGCAATCCTATTTTTTTACCTTAAAAGTCCAAAATAGCCATGAAACACGGCTGTTCTTGGGACTTTTCCTCCATATAGTTAAAAAGAAACCCTGAACCGGGTATTTCTCGGCTCAGGGTTCTTGCGTTTGGGGGTAAAATGGCCTGGTTTTTTAAGTAAGAAATAATGATTTCATGACAGTTTTGCCCTCCGTTGACCGCCTATTTATCCTGTGCTATCATACGGATACAATACTGATTATTAGGTGATTATATGCTGGTATTACGAAACGGCGATCAAGGAAGGATGCGAAGATACTTTGAAGGATATGATCCCTGACGGCCTGCCTTCCGACGTGAAAAAGATGTATGACAATGCGTACTCATGAACTCAAGCGCCTCTGAACCGCATCGGCTCGGAGGCGATTTTGTTCAGCGGGATTCGTTCTTTAAAGTTGGATTTAGTTTGAACGTCTATGATGACCTCAGAAACGAGGAGGGAGGTCATGGACAAATGGACGCGACCTATATTTTCAAGCGGATCGAGAAGAAGTATCTTCTCTCCGGGGCACAGCAGGAAGCGCTGTTTCAAAGGATCGGCGCGCACCTGAAGCCGGATGAGTTCGGGCGCAGCACGGTGCTCAGTCTCTATCTGGACACCCCCGATCACCGCATCATCCGCAATTCCATCGAAGCGGTGGATTACAAGGAAAAGCTCCGCCTGCGCAGCTACGGAACGGCCAGAGCGGATTCCACCGTGTTTCTTGAACTCAAGAAAAAGTACGGCGGCGTGATGCCGCGGCCGCCACCGCCGTCGGTGCGCTTGAGCATCAGCGGATAGCCGTGCGTGTGCGCGAAGTCGAGCAGCAGTCGCATGTCGGAAATCGACTGGGCGATCAAGCTCTACGGAAGGCCGAAGGGCGCGATGCTGATTGCCTGCGAGCGCGAGGCCTGGTTCGACGAGGCGCACCCCGACCTCCGTCTGACCTTTGACCGGAATATCCGGTACCGTGAAAACGAGCTGCGCCTTGACCGCGGATCCGCGGGGATCGATCTGCTGCCGAAGGACACGGTGCTGCTCGAGATCAAAACGGCGGGAGCCATGCCGTTATGGCTGGCGGACGCGCTGGACGCGGAAGGGATCCTTCCGGGCAGCTTCTCCAAATACAGAGAGGCCTATCTGCGGACGCTGGAAGAAAAGAACCGCCCCGTTTCCATCATAGAAGGAGGAGAAAGACATGTCGTCAATCTTTAGTTCGATCCTGACCGGGAGTTTCTCGGTCGGCCAATATCTGCTCTGCCTGCTCTTCGCCGGACTGTGCGGCGCGATTTCGGCGCTGGCCCTGGGGCGCGAGAGCACGTCGAGCCGCAGCTTCCTGATTTCCCTGGTCGTGCTGCCGATCATCGTCACCACGGTGATCCTGATGGTCAACGGGAACGTGGGCACCGGTATCGCCGTGGCCGGCGCCTTCTCGCTGGTGCGCTTCCGCAGCGCGGCGGGCAGGGCGCGGGACATCTCCGCGATCTTCCTCGTGATGACGGCGGGCATCGCCTGCGCGGCCGGTTATGTCGCCATCGCCCTGCTTTTCACATTGATCGCGTCCGGTCTGATTCTTCTGCTCTCCCGCGTCCCGATGAGCTGTGAGCGCTTTGCGGCGCTGCACGTCACCGTGCCGGAATCCATCCATTTCGCGGACGCCTTCGACGACCTCTTCGAGCAGTACACGAAGAGCCGGAAGCTCGTGAAGGCGAAGACCTCCAATATGGGAAGCCTGTATAAACTGGATTACAAGATCGAAATGAAGGAACCCGACAGGCTGCAGGAATTTCTGGACGCGCTGCGCTGCCGGAACGGGAACCTTGAAATCGCCATTCTGAACGATACCGAAAGAGGAGAAGAACTATGAAAAAGTCTTTGATAATCACGCTGGCCGGCGCGCTTGCGCTCTTTATGCTCGTCGGCTGCGGAGCCGCCCCCGCAGGCTCGGCAGAAAACCTTTCCGCGGAATATCCCTCGACGGGGACTGAACCGACCTCCGCGGCCTCATCTTCCGATCCGGATACCGCAGTCTCAAACCGCGACGCCTCGGGCGAGTACGACGCCTCCGAAGCGGTACTGCTCTCCCCGGACAGCGAACTGACGATCACGGAGGCCGGTACCTATATCCTCTCCGGCGAATACGAGGGCATGATCACGGTCGAGGTCGGCGAGGAGGACAAAGTCCAGCTCGTTTTGGACAACGCGACCATCATCAACGAGAGCGGCCCTGCGATCTACGTCCGCAGCGCGGACAAGGTCTTTCTCACCGCGGCGGAGGGCACGGTCAACACGATCTCCGACGGATCGGATTATACGCTTTCCGATGATGACGCCACGCTGGACGCGGCCGTGTTCAGCCGGGACGATCTCACGATCAACGGCTCCGGCCGGTTGACGGTCAACGGCAGCTGCAAGCACGCGATCGTGTCCAAGGACGATCTCGTGATCACGGCGAAGGATCTGACCGTGAACGCGCAAAACGTCGGTCTCAGCGGCAAGGACTCCGTCAAGCTCTCGGAGGCGACGGTCAGCATCACGGCCGGAAGCGACGGCATCCGTTCGGAAAACGGCACGGACGCGGACAAGGGCTTTGTCTCCGTCGCGGATTCCGCAGTTACCATCGTGTCCGGCAAGGACGGTATTCAGGCCGAGACAGTCTTCACTTCTGAAAGCTCCGCAATCTCCATCACGTCAGGCGGCGGAAGCGGCGCCGGGAGCAGCGACTCCTCGGAATCCTGCAAGGGCATTAAGGCAGGCGTTTCGATCTCGATCAACGGCGGCGTCTATCAGATCGACTCCCTTGACGACGCGATCCACACCGACGGTTCGATCCTGATCAGCGACGGCGCGTTCACGCTCCGCAGCCGGGACGACGGCCTCCGCGCGAACGAGAAAGCGGAGATCTCCGGCGGCACGCTGAACGTCACCGCCTATGAGGGGATCGAGGCCACCTATATCCTGATCGGCGGCGGAGACGTCACGATCGCGGCCTCGGATGACGGCGTCAACGCAGTGCGTAAATCTTCCGCATACACGCCGACCGTCGAGATCTCCGGCGGCACGGTTTCCATCACGATGGGCGCGGGTGATACCGACGGCATCGACTCCAACGGGGACGTTATCATCAGCGGCGGCACGATCTCCGTTAACGGCAATTCCTCCTTTGACTATGACGGAAGCGCGAGCTTTACCGGTGGAACAGTCTACGTCAATGGCCAGCAGGTCAGCGCTATCCCCAACCAGATGATGGGCGGCGGCCAGGGCGGCTTCGGCGGTGGCCCCGGCGGTATGGGCGGTGGCCCCGGCGGCTTCGGCGGAGGTCCCGGCGGACGTCACTGATTTGATCTGTAAGCATAAGGTAAACGGGACCCGGAATACAAGTCCGGGTCCCGTGTTTGTCTATATCTTCAGCAAAGCGGCAGCTCCGCTCTCACCGTCAGTGAAACGCCGTCCTCGGATTCCGCGCGGATCGTCCCCTTGTGCGCCTCCGTCACCGCTTTCGCGATCGCGAGGCCGAGACCGAAGCCGCCGGACTGTGAATTGCGGGAGCGGTCCTCTCTGGTGAATCGCTCAAACAGGCGGTCTGCGCTCCCCTTTTCCATGGGCAGCGAGCTGTTTTTTACGACAAGCCGGGCGCCTTTGCCGCCCCGATCCAGGGTGAGCTCCACGGTACCGCCCTCCGGCGAGTATTTCATGGCGTTGTCCAGCAGGATGGAGACCAGCTTGGCGAGCGCCTTCTCATCGCCGGTTACCGTCAGATCGGGCTCGATAGAGGCATGAAACGTCTTGCCCTTTGTGAGCGCGAGCGCCTGAAAGGACTGCGCAGTCTCGTCGACAAGCTCGGAGAGGGAGAAGTCCTGCATCTGCAGAGAAGCGTTTTCTTCCTCCATCCTGGACAGATAGATCAGATCGGAGGTGAGCTCCGCGAGCCGGTTCGTCTGCCTGCGGATATCCGTGATCC
>CACYHJ010000358.1 GCA_902774165.1 Oscillospiraceae bacterium | reverse complement strand
TATTAGAAAAGCACATGATCCCGCGCAGGGTTCTTAACTCTTCCTCCCCGGCGACGGGATCCCCGGTTCAAAAACAGCGGCAGAAGGCCGCTGTTTTTGTTTTCCCCTTTTTTCCGGAGCGCTTTGCTCGGATATTAACAAATAATGAATTAAATATGTTTTTCTTGACACAATGCCGCGGGAATGATATTATTATTTTATTATGGACGATTGTATCATGGATGATTGTCCGAAATTGTTTTTCTATGAAATTCACGGAATCCCATTCCGAACCGGAAGGAGTCAGAGCAATGAAAAGATCGGGAAAGATCTTCAGCACTGTTCTTTGTCTGATATTGATCATCCTCCAGGCGGGCGTTCTGATCAACGCCGCCGCGGCGGAAAAGAAAACCTGGGCAGGCGCGTGGAGCGTTTCGCCGGTGCCGACGGGATACAAGATCGGCAGCACCCGGTTTCAGGACTTTATGGTGGCCAGCTCCTGCCGCACGGTAATCGAGACGACGCTGGGCGGCGAGCAGATCCGATTCAAATTCTCCAACCGCTACGGCACCTCGGCGCTCAACATCAATAAGGTAACCGTGGCGCGCACCTCCCCGCTGAGCGATACGGCGATTATCGAGGGCACCGCGTTCCCCGTCACCTTCGGCGGCAAGATCGACGTCAGCATCCCGGCAGGCAAGACGATGTACTCCGACGCGGTGAAGATGCACGTTGAGAGCTTTGAAAAGCTGAGCGTGACCGCCTATTACCAGAACTTCACGCTGATGTCCACCGGCGGCCTGATCAACGCGAAATCCTATATCGACCCCGGCGACAAGACGGAAGCGCTTTCTCTTATCGCCACGTCGCCGCTGACGATCACCTCGGGCGCCATCACCTACAACACCACGCCCTTCCTGTGCGCAGCGGAGACTTACGGCGCGGGCAACAGCTGCGTGGTGATGTTCGGCGACTCGACCCTTGCGAACAATTCCTCCTATTATCTGGCGGAAAAGTTTTATCTTTCCGGGATTAAGAACATGGGAGTCATGCAGCAGGCCATCATCGGCAACGAGCTTCTGCACGACCGCCACGGCGTGACGAATATCAGCCACCTGTTCGGCGATTCCGGTCTCAGCCGGTTCCCGGATGACGTGCTGAGCAACGCCGGCGTGAAAGCGGTTTTCGTAAAAATCGGACTCAACGACGTGCTCCACCCCCGCAGCAAGAGTCTTGAGGGCAGCTCCGTAATCCCGACGGTGGACAACATCATCGCCGGATACCGGGAGCTGATCCAGAAGGCGCACAGCAAGGGCATCAAGATTTATTTCTTCGGCCGGCAGGAATGGAAGGGCTATTCCCGTTCGTTCTACGGCTCGGAGGCCTCGGACCTCGTCTGGTCGCAGGAGGCGGAGGACGTGCTGGTTGCGCTGAACAAATGGCTGAGGACCGACTCCCCTGCCGACGGGTACATCCCGGTGGACGCGCTGAAGGATCCCATGGACCCGCTGCAGATCAAGCCGGAATACACCCTTGACGGGGCGCACCTGACCAACCTGGGCGCGCAGGTGCTGGTGGATCTGATCCCGGAGCATTTTCTCCGGATGAACTACCCGTTCAAGTCAATCAAGGCTTATTACGCCGACGGCGGCGCGGACCTTCACAACTTCACGCCGAAGGATCTTTACACCAAGCCGCCGGTCATTACCGACCCGACCATCGCCCCGACCATCGACGTCAGCGAGCTGATGTCCCGTGCAAACAATCAGACCACGGCCGCGGCGCCCTCCCCCGCCGAAACACCGACAGCGGCCGCGCCGAGAACCACCGGCCCGGTCAACATTGTGACGGTGCCGACGACGGTCCCCTCCACAACCCTTGTGGCGATCACCGATCCCGCGGGCGGCGAAGTCACCGAAATCATGCTGGTGCCGGTGGAGGACCTTCCGGCGGCGCCCGGCGACGGCGCGGAGCTTGTTGAGATCTCTCAGGAGCTTCCGCGGCAGGAGCCGCCCGAACGGCTCTCCGGCGGCGCCATGGCGGGCACGATCATCATTTCCGCCGTTACGATCGCGCTGGCGACGTTTCTGGTGATCTACCTGATGAACAAGAAACAGAAGCAGGATTAATATAAGAGAAAAGTGAAAAGTGAAAAGTGAAAAGAAAAAAAGATAAAAGTGAAATATAAACCGAGGTATTCTATGGATAACACAGCAACGGAAAAACAGAAAACGGTTTTAAGTCTCATCCAGCCGACGGGCACGCCGACGCTGGGAAACTATCTCGGCGCGCTGAAAAACTGGGCGTCGATGGCGCAGGAATATGACTGCGTCTTCGGCGCGGCGGACCTGCATTCGCTGACCGTGCGCACCGAGCCCGCGCTGCTGCGCAAGCGCACGCTGGAGATCTACGCCCTTCTGCTGGCGCTGGATCTGGACCCGGAGAAAAACATCGTCTTTGTGCAGAGCCACGTACCCGCCCATTCGCAGCTGGCGTGGATCCTGAACTGCTACACGCAGTTCGGCGAGGCGGCGCGGATGACGCAGTTCAAGGATAAATCCCAGAAAAACGCCGACAACATCAATGTGGGGCTCTTCGATTACCCGGTGCTGATGGCGGCGGATATTCTGATCTACCAGTCGGATTTCGTGCCCGTGGGCATCGACCAGAAGCAGCATCTGGAGCTGGCAAGAGACATTGCGAACCGCTTCAACAGCGTTTATGGCAACGTCTTCACCGTGCCGGAGCCCTTCATCGGCAAACGGGGCGCCAGCATCAAATCCCTGCAGGAGCCGGAGAAGAAGATGAGCAAGTCCGACACCAACGCCAAATCCTTCATTCTTCTGACCGACACGCCGGACGTGATCGCGAAAAAGGTGAAAAGCGCGGTGACGGATTCCGAGGCGAAGGTCTATTACAGCCCCGAAAAGCCCGGCGTATCCAACCTGATGGATATTTACAACGCCTGCACCGGCAAAACGAACGAGCAGATCGAGGCCGAATTCGAAGGCAGGGGCTACGGCGATTTCAAGGCTGCCGTGGCCGAGGCCGTGATCGAAGAGCTGCGCCCGCTGCAGGAAAAATTCAACGCAATTTCAAAAGAGAAGGCCTACCTTGAGGAAACCGCCGCCGCAGGCGCGGAGAAAGCCGCCCGCCGGGCGAACCGGACCCTGGGCAAGGTGGGAAATAAGCAGGACAAGACAGAGGTGATCCCCGTGACCATCCGCAGAGCCCGACAGAACGATATCCCCGCGGTGCTCCGCCTGCTCTCGCAGGTGCTGGAGATCCACGCGCGCATCCGCCCGGAGCTTTTTATTTCCGGCACCACAAAATACACCGCGGAGGAGCTTGCGGAGATTTTTCGCAGCGACGAGACCCCGGTGTGGGTGGCGGAGGACGACGGCGGCGTGGCGGGATACGCGTTCTGCGTTCTGAAATCCGTCCCCTTCGGCAATACCATGCGGCCGCGCAGGACGATTTACATCGACGACCTCTGCGTTGACGAGAACCGTCGCGGCGCGGGGATCGGCGAGGCGCTGTTCCGTTTCGTCCTTGCCGAGGGCAGACGGCTTGGCTGCGCGGACGTGACGCTGGCCGTCTGGGAGGGCAACGACGCCGCCCTTGGGTTTTATCAAAAGATGGGTATGCGAGCGCGGGAAACCATCATGGAGATCGACCTGAACGGATCGGCTCCCGCCGCCTCCGCGGCGACGCACGGTCCAAAAAGCAACAAAGAAAACAGAAACGGCGGATGAGCATGACTTCTCCCGGCGCATTGAAGAAAAAAATCACAAAATACGACCTCACAGCCCTGGCAGTCTGCGCAGGGCTGTTTCTGGTGTTTGCGCTCTGCGCCCGCTTCGGCATCGGCCTTGCGGACGAGCACTGGTATTTCACGATTCCTCAGCGGATTCTGCAGGGCGGGAAGCTGTTCGTCGAGGAGTGGCACGTGACTCAGCTGACCGGGATCGTGCAATTGCTTCCCTATGCGCTGTACGTGAAACTCACCGGCGGCACCGACGGGATCCTGCTTTTTATGCGGATTCTTTACGCCGCCGTCAACAGCGCGTTCTGCCTGTTTTATTACGTCCGGTTCCGTGAAAAAAAATTCACCGCCGTCGCCGCGGCGGCGATCTTCTGCTCCTTTACCCAATACGGGGTCCGGACCATGTGCTATTATACCCTCGGCGCGCATTTTCTGATGACGGCGTGCGTTTTGCTCTGCACAGGCAAAAAAACCTTCTCCCGTCCGGACGCAATCGCCGCAGGCATCTTTCTTTCCGGCGCGGTACTGTGCGAGCCGGCGCTCGCGGCGGTCTACGTCTGCTATACGGCGCTGGTTTTTCTGCGGTTTCGCGGGAAAAAAGGGACGAAAGACCGGCTCGGCGCTTATGAGTTTGCCCTGAACGGCAGAAAATGGGGATATCTCTCCGGCGCCGTCGCCCTGTGCGCCGCATGCGTTGTGATCCCGATCGCCCTGCACAGCGGCGTCGGGAGAATCATGGAGAACCTCCCGGAATTGTTTACCGACAGTCAATATCAGCTCTCCGCCGCCGGAAACGAGGGTAACCCCGAAAAAATCCGGATGATGTTCTCCTCGTTCGGTACAATTCCCGTTGCAGGGCTTTGCCTTCTTGTGCCGGCAGCCGCAGCAGCCCGCCGGTTTGCGGAAAAAAAGGATCTGCGGGGCGCGGTCCTCGTCCTGTCGCTGCTGCTTCTGATCGCGTGTTACGTTTTCCTGCATTCCGATTTCGTCAGGGAAGCCGACAGCAACGCCTACGTCCGTTTTATGAGCTGTTACACCGTGCCGCAGATCGTGTTTGCGCTGATCTGTTACGTTCTGCTGGAGGAAAAAGACCGAAGGATCCTTGCGCTCTGGTGTGTCGGCGCCGCCGGCTCCCTGTGCGCGGATTTCACTTCCCACCTTTCGATGGGCTTCGGCGGGCGGATCGCGCTGTTTTCGGCAGTGCTCAGCCTGTCCCGGCTGGTCGGGGAGCTGAAACCGGGCGGAATTGTGACGGCGGAAGGAACAGACGCCCCGCCCCCGCGCAGGATCACCGCCGCCCTTCGCGCCGTCGCACTGGTTCTTGCCGCAATGTTTCTTGTCTGCGACGCGGGCTGTATTGTCACCGCGGGGATGTACCGGGGGAACGACAGGGTTTACAGCGCCGGGAAGCGGGAGCCGATCGACGCGGAAATCGCCGTCGGGCCCCTGAAGGGAATTGTCACAACCGCCTCCTTCCGGGAGATGCATGAAATGATTCTTGCGGATCTGGACGTTCTCCGGGGCGCGGAACCCGGGCCGTTCCTCGTGCCGGAGCTGGATCCGCTGCTGTATCTCTATCTTGACACGCTGCCCATCGGGACCTATTCCCCCTGGATCATTGACGGCTTTGACGAGGCGCGGCTGGAACGGTATTGGACGCTGAATCCGCAAATGCGGCCGAAATACGTCTACGCAAGAACGAAAGAGCTGACAAAGGACCGGCTCGCCTTTTTCCGCCGGCTCTGCGATTTTGAAATCCGTCCCGGCAAAGCCGGCTATCTTCTCACCGTCAGGGAATGGTATTGACGGCATGAAATAAAAAAAGAAAACACCCCGGGTTCCGGCGTACGCCGGAGCCCGGGGTGTTTTTTGATGCGCCGCAGGCGGCGCAGGGATTCTTCGGGAAACGGACAGGGCTCAGCCGTCGCTTACACCCACCACATGG
>CACYHJ010000357.1 GCA_902774165.1 Oscillospiraceae bacterium | reverse complement strand
TGATCTCCGCTGTCTTTCTTCCTTTATTTTCAAATATTGTTCCGTTCATCAGAGCAGCCTTTCTCTTTGCTCGTTTTGTGTCATTTGTTCCGGTCATGGTGTAATGATTTTCAAATAAAACCACATGAAAATCATTGATGTTCAAATCATACAGCGCTTTCCGAAACCGGGATATATGCAATGGAAATGTTGATTGATTCAGTGCCGCGTTTTTTTTTATGGAGATATTGGATGAAGCCGGAGAGAAGTGCCCCGGCACAGCGCACAGACTGCCGCATTCCCGAATCAGACGAAAATTATTATAATTTACATTTTTCTGAATCGTGCCTTTTTCTGATTTTGAAAGTAATTGTTCAGGACAGGGTGTACCATGATTCAAAAAAGGCTTATCCCGAAAAAGAGTTTTCGTTCATGTCTCTGAATCCATCTTTTTGAATTCCCGTGTATTCCGCGTTTCATGACGGCTCACAGCGGGATGGGTCCCCGTCGGGGAACACTTCTGCTATTATCTCGGCTCCCGGTTTTATTGCCCGGACCTCGGCAGGTTCCTGAACGCGGACGTCTATCAGGACACCCGGCAGGGCGTCGTCGGAGCGAATATGTTTGCGTATTGCAATAATAATCCGGTGATGATGGTGGATCCGGAAGGAACAATTCCCGTAGTACAAGCTATTTTTAAGTTCATGCGTTCTTTTTTTGATCGGCTTTACGTTATGAATAAACTATGATGTTTGGAGACTTATAATGAAAGATTTCTATGAAGAAATCGTTTATCTATCAATGAGCTATTGTTTAGATAAAGATTTTTCTAACAAGAAACGGGTTTTGGCACATAATTTAGCACAGAGAAAACTAGGGCAACACCGCACAAATACAAATGCGCGTCTTGCTCGATCTTTGTTCCGTCATGACCCGATAAAAACCGGCCCTGCGGCATACGCCGCAGGGCCGGTTTTCTCACAGATATTTTTCGATTTCGTTCTTCAGCTCCCGCACGCCCTCGCCGGTCTTCGCCGAAAAGGGGATGCGCGGGATATCGGAGATCACTTCAAATTCCTTCTCCATCTGCGCCATGCGCTCCTTGCGCTCGGTGGGCTTGAGCTTGTCGATCTTGGTCAGCGCGATGATGTAGCGGAACCCGGCGTGTTCAAGATAGTTGATCATGTCCACGTCGTCCTGCGTCATTTCATGGCGGGCGTCAATGAGCTGCACCACCAGCGCGATGTCCCGCTGGGAGGAGAAATAATACTCCATCAGCTGCGCCCAGCGCCGTTTTTCGCCGCCGGAGCGCTTCGCGAAGCCGTAGCCCGGCAGGTCCACAAAGCGGACCGGTCCGCATTTGTAGAAATTGATCGTGACGGTCTTTCCCGGTTCCGAGCTGACGCGGGCGAGATTCTTCCGCGCGAACAAAGTGTTGATGAGCGACGATTTTCCCACGTTGGAGCGGCCGGAAAACACGATCTCCGGCCGGTCGCTGTATTTCAGCTGCGAGATCGTGCCGAATGAGGTCTCGAATTCGATCTTTCCGTAATCAAGCATGGTCCGCCGCCTCCGTTTCATCGGGGGAGCGCACCAGGGCGATGTCCAGCACCTCGTCCACGGTCTTCACCGGCAGGAACGTCAGGCCTGCGCGCACCGCCTCGTCGATCTTTTCCAGATCCGGCACGTTGCCGCCGGGGATGATCACCTTTTTCATGCCGGCCTTGTATGCCGCCATGGATTTTTCCTTGAGTCCGCCGATGGGCAGCACCCTGCCGCGCAGGGTCACCTCGCCGGTCATGGCGGTGGTCCCGCTGACCGGGATCCCCGACAGCGCCGAGACAAGGCAGGTGGTCATGGTGATGCCCGCCGAGGGACCGTCCTTCGGGACGGCGCCCTCCGGCACATGGATATGAATATCTTTATTCTTGTAGAAATCCTTGTCGATGTGCAGTTTGTCCGCGCGGCTGCGCACGTAGGACACCGCCGCCCGGGCGGATTCCTTCATCACGTCGCCCAGCGAGCCGGTCAGCTCCACTTTTCCGGAGCCGTCGAGCACCGCGGTCTCCACCGTCAGCAGCTCGCCGCCCACGCTGGTCCACGCAAGGCCGTTGACCAGGCCCACCGCGTCGTCGTGTTTCTCGTCCTCCGGCCGGAATTTGCGCGCGCCGAGGAATTCCTCAAGGTTTTTCTCCGTGACCGAGGTCCGGCAGTCCGGATCCTCCGCCAGACGCACCGAGGTCTTGCGGCAGATCTTCGCCAGCTGCCGTTCCAGCTGCCGCACGCCCGCCTCCCGGGTGTAGCCCTCGATCGTCAGGCGGATCGCCTTGTCGGAGATGCGAAGACTGGAGGCTTTGATGTTGTGCTCCTTCAGCAGCCGCTTGAGCAGATGCTTCTTCGCGATATTACGATCTCCAAGGAAACAAATGCAAAGGTATGCTGCATCATAGACGATAACCAGAATAAATGGAACAGGTTTTTAGGCAGCGTTCCGGTTGTAGGGGGGCGGAATACAATCTTAAGCAACGCGGAGAAATACCAGATTGATAAAATCTATGTGGCCATCCCAAGTGCCACAGCGGAGGACCGGAGAGAGATCCTGAATATCTGTCAGGCGACCGGCTGTGAGGTAAAGAGTCTTCCCGGTATGTATCAGCTGGTCAGCGGGGAGGTTTCTGTCAGCTCTCTTAAAAAGGTCGCGATCGAGGATCTTCTGGGCAGAGAACAGATAAAAGTGGATCTGTCTGAAATTACCGGATATATCGGCGGGAAGGTAGTACTGATTACCGGAGGCGGAGGAAGCATAGGTTCGGAGCTGGCCCGTCAGGTGGCAGCGGCAAATCCTTCTCAGCTGATCATTTTTGATGTGTATGAGAATAATGCCTATGATATCCAGCAGGAGATAAAGAGAAAATATCCCGAACTGGATCTTGTGACATTGATTGGATCCGTTCGTGACAGTAAGCGGATCATGCAGGTCTTTGCCGAGTACCAGCCCCAGATCGTATATCACGCAGCGGCTCACAAGCACGTTCCTCTTATGGAAGACAGTCCCTGTGAATCCATTAAGAATAATGCGATCGGGACCTATAAGACGGCTTATGCCGCCATGCTTTACGGCTGCGAACGCTTTGTGCTGATCTCCACGGACAAGGCCGTCAACCCTACCAATATTATGGGAGCCAGCAAGCGCCTGTGCGAGATGGTGATCCAGTCATTTGCAGAGAAGATCTCACAAGGAAAGGAAAGA
>CACYHJ010000356.1 GCA_902774165.1 Oscillospiraceae bacterium | reverse complement strand
AGATATCATCTGACATACTCATGCCAAATTTATGCTTAGGTTTATTTAACGCTTTCTTTACGATAAAACGCTGAGGGTAAATTTTACAGATTCTAATGCCTATTGCCTAATGACTAATGACTGTAAATTCTGATTTAGCTCCGCTAAATCAGAATTTACCATCCATACCACAGAAAGGCACAACACTATGGACTCATCAAAACAAAAAAAACTGCTTGATCTGATCGCCTCCGACGCGCGTTTCAGCGAGGAGGAGCTGGCGGTCATGCTCTGCGAGCCGGAGGACGAAATCCGCGCCGCCATCGCCGGGCTGGAGGAAAAACATATCATCTGCGGCTATCACACCCTCATCGACTGGGACAAGGTCCACGACGAGGACGTGACCGCCATGGTGGAGCTGCGGGTCACGCCCCAGGGCGGCGACGGCTACGACCGGCTGGCGGAGAAGATCGCCGGCTATCCGCAGGTGGATACGCTGTATCTTATGAGCGGCGCTTACGACTTCCTTGTGACCGTTCACGGCCGCACCATCAAGGAAGTGGCCCTGTTCGTCAACAGCAAGCTCGCCACCATCGACGAGGTGCAGAGCACCACCACCCATTTCACGCTGACGAAATACAAGGAGCTGGGCGAGAATTTCCAGGGCTTCAAAAACGACACAAGGATGCTGATGACGCCGTGAAGAACCGAATTTCAAACAAAGTCGCGGCGCTGAAGCCCTCGGGCATCCGCAAATTCTTCGACCTTGCGCGGCAGATCCCCGGCGTGGTTTCTCTCGGCGTTGGCGAGCCCGATTTCGAGACTCCCTGGCACATCCGCGAGGAGGGCGTCCGGGCGCTGCAGCAGGGCAAGACCTATTATACCGCCAACGCGGGTCTTGACGAGCTGCGCAGGGCGATCGCGGGCTACACGAAACGCAAGCTCGGCGTGGAATACGACCCCGCGGAGGAGATTTTCGTCACCGTCGGCGGCAGCGAGGCCATCGACGGCGCTCTGAGGGTGATCCTCGACCCCGGCGACGAGGTGATCTATACCGAACCCTGCTACGTTTCCTACATGCCCTGCATCGCGCTGGCGGACGGCGTGCCCGTTTCCATCAAACTGAAAAATGAGAACCGGTTCAAGCTGACGCCCGAGGAGCTGGAGGCTGCGATCACGCCGAAAACCAAGGCGTTGCTGCTCTCCTTCCCCAGCAACCCCACCGGCGCGGTGATGACGAGGGAGGACCTTGAAAGAATCGCGCCCGTCATCGAGAAGCACGATCTTCTGGTGATCTCGGACGAGATTTATTCCGAGCTGACATATAACGGGCTGGAGCACGTCAGCATCGCGTCCCTGCCCGGCATGCGGGACCGCACAATCGTCATCAACGGCTTCTCCAAGGCCTTCGCCATGACCGGCTGGCGGCTGGGGTACGCGACGGGACCCGCGGATATCGTCAAACAGATGATCAAGGTGCACCAGTTCGCCATCATGTGCGCCCCGACGGTCAGCCAGTACGCCGCGGTGGAGGCGCTGAACAACGGCGACGAAGACGTGGAGCATATGCGCGAGAGCTACGACCAGCGGCGCAGATACCTTCTGAACGAGCTGAAAAAAATGGGCCTGCCCTGCTTTGAACCGGAGGGCGCGTTCTATATTTTCCCCGACATCCGCGAATTCGGCATGACCAGCGAGGCATTCGCCACCGAGCTGCTCAAAGCCGAAAAGCTGGCGGTGGTCCCCGGCGACGCCTTCGGCGAAAGCGGCGAGGGATTTATCCGCATCTCCTACGCCTATTCTCTCAAGGAGCTTCGCGAGGCGATCCGCCGTCTCGGCGCGTTTGCGGAAAAACTGAGGGAAGAAAATCATAACAAATAAAAAAAATTTTACTTGACTTGCGGAAATTCCTCTGCTATAATATGAAATTGTCGTGAAATCATTCAACACGACTCCTTGCCCCGATCCCGGGGCCGTAGTCCGGAAGGAGGTGCCACGAAATGACTGCAACTTATGAAACCGTTATGGTTTGCTCCGTCAAAAACGGAGAGGAGGCTGCGAAGGCTCTCGTTGAGAGATTCTCTGCTCTGATCGAGAAGAACGCCGCCGCGGAGAGTCTGAAGGTCGATGAGTGGGGTGCGAGGAAGCTCGCCTATCCCATCAACTACGAGACCGACGGCTATTACACCGTATTCACTTACGATGCCGAGCCGGAGTTCCCCGCAGAGCTTGAGCGTAACTTCAACATCACCGACGGCGTGCTTCGTTCGCTGACCGTCAGAAAATAAGAAGATCGGACGATCTTCCCGGAGGTAGATCACATTGCTTAACACAGCGATTATTATGGGCAGGCTGACTGCCGATCCCGAGCTGAGCACCACCACGTCCGGCATCTCGATGACGAGATTCTCGGTGGCGGTAGACCGCGGCTACACCAAGCCCGGCGAGCAGAAGCAGACGGATTTTATCCGCTGCATCGCATGGCGCCAGCAGGCGGAATTCATCACAAAGTATTTCCGTAAAGGCTCCATGATCGCGGTTCAGGGATCCATTCAGGTCCGCCCCTATGAAGACAGAAACAGCAACCGCAGGGAATCCACCGGAATTGTTGTCAGCAATGTCAGCTTCTGCGGTTCAAAATCCGAATCCGGCACTGCGGGCGGCGCTTCGGCGGCGCCGGTCAGCACCGCGCCCGCGAGCGCGCCGACCTACGCAAACAGCACGGTTGAGGATTTTGCCCAGGACCTGCCCGGCGATGACGATCTCCCGTTTTGATTATTGAAGAAGGAGGAAATTCATAATGCCTTACGATAAAGAAAAAGGCGGCCGTCCCGGCAACAGAAAGGGCAGAAGAAAAGTTTGCCAGTTCTGCGTCGAGAAGACCGAAGTGATTGATTATAAGGACATCGCGAAGCTTCGCCGTTACACTTCCGAGCGGGCAAAGATTCTTCCCCGCCGCGTGACCGGTACCTGCGCGAAGCATCAGAGAGAGCTGACCACCGCCATCAAAAGAGCGCGTCACCTTGCATTGATGCCCTATTCCGCTGACTGATTGAATCAAGCGTTCCGCCGATGCGGAGCGCTTTTTTTACAGTCAATACCGGCGGGCAGAAAAAAAGACGCTCGGGAGACCTGACATAAGGAAGAAAAAAACGACCCACTTGACAGCTTTCAAAATTTGGAAAGTGTCATAGTGGGTTATATACTTTCAAAGACAAAAAACTTGTTCGCTATTCTTTATCCGGTCCGTTA
>CACYHJ010000355.1 GCA_902774165.1 Oscillospiraceae bacterium | reverse complement strand
GAATACGTCGAAAAGGATTTCGGCACCGGCTGCGTAAAGATCACCCCCGCCCACGACCCCAACGACTATGAGGTGGGCAAGCGGCACGGCCTTGAAATGATCACCGTCATGACCGACGAGGCGAAGATCACCGAGGATTACTCCCACAACGTGGGCACCTGCCAGCGCTGCCACACCACCGTGGAGCCCCGCGTTTCCATGCAGTGGTTCGTGAAAATGGAGCCCCTCGCCGGCCCCGCCATCGAGGCGGTCAAAAAAGGCGAGACGAAATTCGTGCCCCAGCGGTTTGAGAAGATCTATTTCCACTGGCTCGAGAATATCAAGGACTGGTGCATTTCCCGCCAGCTCTGGTGGGGCCACCGCATCCCCGCCTGGTACTGCGACGACTGCGGTAAGATCAGCGTCTCCAAGCAGGACGTGACGGTCTGCCAGCACTGCGGCAGCGCGCACGTGCGTCAGGACGAGGACACCCTCGACACCTGGTTCTCCTCCGCCCTGTGGCCCTTCTCGACCCTCGGCTGGCCGGACGAGACCCCGGATTTCAAGCACTACTACCCCACCAACAGCCTTGTGACGGGCTATGATATCATCCCCTTCTGGGTCATGCGCATGATGTTCTCCGGCCTTGCGCACACCGGCAGAGTCCCCTTCGACACGGTCATCATCCACGGCCTCGTGCGCGACGCGCTGGGCAGAAAGATGTCCAAGTCCCGCGGACGCGCTGCGCTTCACCCTCGCCACCAACAACAGCCCCGGCAACGATATGCGCTTCTCCGACCAGAAGGTGGAGGCGAGCCGCAATTTCGCCAACAAGATCTGGAACGCCTCCCGCTTCGTGCTGATGAACCTGGACGGCAGCGAAAAAGCGCCGCACCTGCCCGAAACCCTCGACTTTGAGGATAAATGGATCCTTGCCGAGTATAACGAGCTTGTGAAGGGCGTAACAGAATCGCTTGACAACTATGAAATGGGCGTTGCGGTCCAGAAGCTTTACGACTTCATCTGGGACGTGTTCTGCGACTGGTTCGTGGAGATCTGCAAGATCCGTCTGCAGGCGGGCGGCGAGAAGGCCGAACGCGCCAAAGCGGTGCTGATCTACGTGCTGTCCAACACGCTCAAGCTCCTGCATCCGTTTATGCCCTTCATCACCGAAGAGATCTGGCAGACCCTGCCCCACGACGGCGAGTCGATCATGATCTCCGCCTATCCCGAATACGATCCGGCGCTCTGCTTCGACAAAGAGCGCGTCGAGTTCGAAAAGCTGATGGAGGCCATCAAGGCGGTGCGCAACCGCAGAGCGGAAATGAACGTGCCGCCCTCAAAGAAAGCGCATCTTTATATCGCCACCGCGTTTGAAGACACCTTCCGCAGCGGCGCGGTGTTCTTCACCCGCCTTGCCTCCGCCTCCGACGTCTCCGTGGGCGCGGCCTTTGAGATCGCCGACACGGTCAGTGTCGTCACCGCGGACGCGACAATCTACATTCCCCTTGCGGAGCTGATCGACGTCGAAAAAGAAAAAGCCCGGCTTGAAAAAGAGCTGAAGACCGCCGAGGACGAGCTGAAACGGCTCAACGGGAAGCTGAGCAACGAGGGCTTCGTCTCCAAGGCGCCCGCCGCCGTGGTCGCCGCGGAGCGGGAAAAACAGGCGAAGACCGCCGACAAGATCGAAATGATCAAGGCGGAGCTGGCAAAGCTGATCAAATGACAAAGCAAGACGCGATCAATTATTACCATTCGCTGCTGAAGTTCGGGATCAAACCCGGGCTTCAGCGCATCGAAAAACTCATGAAGCTCCTGGGCGATCCGCAGCGGGAGCTTTCTTTCATACACCTTGCGGGCACCAACGGCAAGGGCTCCACGGCGATCATGCTTTCGGAGATTTTCATTGCCGCGGGATATCGGACCGGGTTGTTTATTTCCCCCTATATCACGGATTTCTGCGAGCGGATCCAGATCGGCGGCGAGCCCGTGGACGGGGAAACGCTGGTCCGGGCGACCGAACGGGTCCGGACGGCGATTGAATCGCTCGGCGAGGAGATTACCGAATTCGAGGCGGTCACCGCCGCGGCGTTTTTATGCTATAAAGAAAGCGGCTGCGATATCGTGATTCTCGAAACAGGGCTGGGCGGCCGGTTCGACGCGACGAATCTCATCGAAGCGCCCGAGGTTTCGGTCATCACGTCCGTCTCATTGGACCACACGCAGATTCTGGGAGACACCACGGCGAAGATCGCCTTTGAAAAGGCGGGCATCATCAAGCCCTTCCGTCCCGCCGTCGTGCCCTCGAACCTGCCCGGCGACGCGATGCGGGTGATCGAAGACGTCTGCGGCGACCGCGGCGCGCCGCTGTATCCCGCCGACGTGAACGAAATCGGGATCTCGGAGGAATCCCTGCGGGGGTTCCGGGAAAGCTATCACGGGCTTGACTTTTTCGTCCCCCTGCCCGGCAAAGTGCAGGCGCAGAACGCTGCGCTTGCCGTGACCGCGGCGCGGCTGTGCGGAAAATATCCCGTCGCGGATGCGGATATTGTCAAAGGGATCGGAAAGACGGTCAACCCCGCCCGGTGCGAGCTTCTGTGCGAAAACCCCGTCGTTCTGCTGGACGGCTCCCATAACGACGCGTCCACAAAAGCGCTGGCGGAGCTTCTTGAAGAGCACCTGCCCGGCAAAAGGATCCTTGCGCTGATGGGCATGATGGCAGATAAGGAGATCGACAAAGCGCTCTGCAACCTGCTGCCGTATTTCTCGTTTGTCGTCACCGCGACGCCCTCCAACCCCCGGGCGATCGCGGCTCACGCGCTGCGGGACAGGATCGTCGAAAAAGGGACGCCCGCACGGGCGGAGGCCTCCCCCGCGGCGGCGGCAGCGGCGTGTTTTTCCATGCTCGACGGTTTCGACGCGCTGGTGGTCTGCGGGTCTCTTTATCTTGCGGGCGACGTCAGAAATATTTTGATAAAGAGTGTTGACGATTTAAAAAAAAGATGATAATATAATAAAATAGAGATAAAATCATTACAGGGGTGAAGGCTGAATGATAAGAATGAAAGCGGAAGCCGTCGTGATCTCCAAGCCCGGCACGGAAGACCACGTCAACGGCGCAAACGTAAACATGAACGGCAAGGTGATCCTTGCCGACGTAATGGATAAAGGATATAAGGGCGCGGGCAAGCTCAACGGCGAGGTCGTGCTCTGCATCGCGGAGGGCGACCGGGAGAAAAAAGTTGCCGAAACCGCGATGAATATTCTCTCGAAGCACATCGCCGCCATCAAGACCAGCGGCGACAGCTTCCAGATTGAGGCGGAGAATTTCTTCAACGACGCCTCCCGCGAAATTTCCATCATCGAAGGGGAATACTCCGGCTTTTCCGCAACGCTGGTTTACAACTTCGGCGACAGCGTCTATATCGCGAACTGCGGCAAGAACGCCGTTTATACCTATGACGAGACCTATCTTACCCGCATCGACTTCGGCACCGACGACGAAACCCCGGAAGAGAACGTCATGTCCGCCCCGGTGTTTGACCGGATTGATTCCGTCACGCCGAACACGAAAATCATCGTTCTGAGCAAGAATCTTTACGATTTCACCACCGACGAGCAGATCCTCTCGATCCTGCGCGGCGCGGAATCCGTCAAGCAGGCCTGCCAGCAGCTGATCGATCAGTCGACGGAAAACGGCGCGGTCCACGGCGTCACGGTGCTGATGGAAAACCTGACGCCGGTTGAGGTCCCCGTTGCCCCGGCAGCCGCCGATGCGGACGGCGAACCGGAAGGCGAGCAGACAGGGGACGACGGAGAGGCGGAGCCGGAGGAAGAGATCGACGAGACAAGAGCCAGCAAAGCGCCGCTGGTGGTGCTGATCCTGCTGCTGATCCTTGTGGCGCTGATCGCCGGGCTTTATTTCGGCAATCAGAAATATAATTTCATTGAAAAGCTGTTCAGCGGCAACACGGAG
>CACYHJ010000354.1 GCA_902774165.1 Oscillospiraceae bacterium | reverse complement strand
CGTCATCGACGCCATCGCCGACGACGAGGGCAGACTATTCACCTGCGGGCATTTCGACCTTGTGATCTGCGACGAGGCGCACCGCTCCATCTATAACAAGTATCAGGACATTTTCAACTATTTCGACGCGCCGCTGGTGGGCCTCACCGCCACCCCCAAGGACGAGATCGACAAGAATACATATGACGAATTTGATCTGGAATATGAAAACGGACAGGGCGTGCCCACCTACGGCTACGAGCTGGCGCAGGCGGTGAAGGACGGGTATCTGGTGGATTTCATGTCGATTGAAACGCGGCTGAAATTTATCGAGCAGGGTATCGTATACGACGATCTTTCCGACGCGGATAAGGAAGAATATGAAAACACCTTTGAAAACGAAGACGGCGAGCTGCCGGAGAGCATCGCGTCCTCCGCGTTGAACGAATGGATCTTCAACGAGGATACCATCCGCGAGGTGCTGCATATCCTGATGGAACACGGTCTGAAGATCGACTACGGCGCAAAGCTCGGCAAAACCATTATCTTTGCCAAGAACCACAACCACGCGGAAAAGATCTATGAGGTGTTCAACAAGGAATATCCGCATCTTCCCGGCTTTGCCAAGGTCATCGACAATCGTCTGAACTACGCGCAGGATGAGATCGACAGATTTTCCGACCCGAAAAAACTGCCGCAGATCGCCATTTCGGTGGATATGCTGGATACCGGCATCGACGTGCCGGAGGTGCTGAATCTCGTCTTTTTCAAAAAGGTGATGAGCAAGGCGAAATTCTGGCAGATGATCGGCCGCGGCACCCGTCTTTGTCCCACACTGCTGGACGGTAAAGACAAAGAGAAGTTTTATATTTTCGATTTCTGCGGAAACTTTGAGTTTTTCCGAATGAACAAGGGCAAGTCCACGGCGAATATGATCGCCCTGCAGGGCGCGGTCTTCCATCTGAAATCGCAGATCGCGTTCAAGCTGCAGGATCTGGCGTATCAGACGGAGGAGCTGATCGAATTCCGCAAAACTCTCGTCGACGATATGGTCCGCAAGGTGCGGGAGCTGAACAAAGAGAATTTCGCCGTGCGGCAGCATCTGAAATACGTGGAGCTGTATGCAAGTCCCGACAATTATCAGACGCTGACCTATGCGGACACGCTTCTGATCGGTCAGGAGCTGGCGCCGCTGATCCTCCCCGACGCGGACGACGCGAGGGCTGTGCGTTTCGACGCGCTGATGTACGGCATCGAGCTGGCCTACCTCGCCGGAAAGAAGTTCGGCAGATATCGCAGCGATTTGGTGAAAAAGGTCCGTGCGGTCGCCGCCGTCGCCAATATCCCGGAGATCACGGCGCAGGCGGAATTGATCAATCAGATTCTTCATACAGACTACCTCGATACCGCCGGGATCAACGAGTTTGAGCATATCAGAGAATGTCTGCGTGACCTGATGAAATATATCAAGATCGAGAAATTGACATATGACACGAATTTCGACGATGAGATCCTTTCTATGGACTGGAAAGAATCCGAGCTGGAAAACGACGACCTGAAAAACTATAAGGCAAAAGCCGAATACTATATCCGGCAGCATCAGGATAACGCCGTGATCGCCAAACTGAAAGGCAACGTGCCGCTGACCGACGAAGATATCAAAGCCCTCGAAGCGATCCTCTGGGGCGAGGTCGGCACAAAAGAGGACTACGAGGCGGAATACGGACAGAAGCCGCTGGGCGAGCTGGTGCGGGAGATCGTCGGCCTTGACATGAACGCAGCGAAGGAAGCGTTTTCGGAATTCCTGAACGATACCGGCCTTGACGCAAGACAGATCTATTTTGTCAATCAGATCGTGGAATACATTGTCCAGAACGGGCTGATGAAAGATTATTCCGTTTTGCAGGAGCCGCCGTTTACCGATCAGGGCAGCGTGGTGGATCTGTTCACAGACGTCAGCGTCTGGTGCGGGATCCGGAAAGTCATTGATACCATCAACGCCAACGCCCTTGCGGCGTGAATATAACCATTCGGAGGATACCATGAATCACATCATTCATCTTGAAAACCCGGCGGCAAAGTGGGACAACGCCTCGCCCGTCGGCAACGGCAGCTTCGGCGCAATGCTGTTCGGCGAAACCGGGACGGAAAAAATTTATCTCAGCGAGGAATCGATCTGGAGCAGCAACCCGCCCTTTGACGGCGATCCGGAATTCAGAAACAAAATCGAAAAACTGCGGGATCTGTTCCGCTCCGGGGATATTTCAGACCTTGACGATCTGGCGCAGGAGCTGTTGAAGGATTCCCTGAATGTGATCGCGTCCGTGGAATACGGCGGCGTTTTAACCGTCGAAAACGATATTGCTGGCGCTGTTACTAATTACCGCCGGGATCTTGACCTTACGCGCGGTATCTTTGAAACCGTCTATGAAAAGGGCGGCGTCCGTGTGAACGAGGCGGCCTTCTGTCCGCATTCGCCCCGCATCGGCGTCGTCAGAATGGCGTTTTCGCAGCCTGTCACGCTTGTGATCCGTTATGAAAGAGAAAATCTGACCGGCCTGTCATATGCCGCCGACGGGATCCGCGCCGAAGGAAAAACGGCGAAAGGGGAGCATCGGTTCGCGTTCGGGCTTCGTCTGAGTACCGACGGCAGACCGCAGCCGTCCGGAAATTCTCTTAAAATTGAATCTGCGAAGAATCTTGAACTGTATTTCTCGATCACAACCGAGTTTACACACGGCGGCGGATTTGTATCGGCGCTGGACGACGTGCTGAAAATCTCGGAAGATTATGAGAAGCTGAAAGAGAACCATATCCGTGATTTTACGGCGCTGTCCCTGAGAAGCGACCTTCTGATGGAGAGCGCCCCGGAGATTGAAAAGCTGCCTGCCGACAAAAGGCTCGAACGCCTCAGAAATGATCCGGCCGCGGAAGACCCGGGTCTTGCTGCGCTCTATTACGCCTTCGGGAAGTACCTGCTGATCTCGTCCTCCCGCGCAGACACGCTGCCGGCAAACCTGCAGGGCGTCTGGGTCGAAAAGCTCGAAAACCCGTGGAACGCCGATTATCACACCAATATCAATCTGCAGATGAATTACTGGCAGGCGGAAACCGCGAATCTGGGCGAGTGCCATCTTGCGCTGTTCCGTTATATGAACGGGATCATGCTGCCTGCCGGGGCGCGCGTCGCGAAAGAATCCTACGGCTGCGGCGGTACGGTCGCCCATCATCTCAGCGATATCTACGGCTATACCGCCCCTGCGGACGGCCTCCCTGACCGCA
>CACYHJ010000353.1 GCA_902774165.1 Oscillospiraceae bacterium | reverse complement strand
CAGCATTTTCATCGTGGTGCCGTCGACCGTTGTGAGTGCATCGCCCTGCATCGTCTGCTCGATGAAGGTGTTGAGCCATGTCTTGACTTCGGCGTATTTGACTGCCGTTCCCTGCAGCGTATCACGGTCGGCTTCGAGCGCCTTCATCTGGTCGCTGTACTGTTTGACCTGTGCTGCGTAGTCCGTGGCGCTGATTTCCATCCGCTGTTTCGCTTTGTGCAGCGCCAGTGTAGCTTCCTGCAGCGCGATGATCTGATCCTCGATTTCTCGGAGCCGATCGCCGGTGTCGCCTTGACACTCTGCGTCGATGCTGCTTTTGACCGTTTCGAGCACTTCGTCCGCGTTGTCCGTGATCTCCCTGATCGCGGCGAGGTAGGTGTTTTGCAGGACGTCTTTCGTTCGTGTGCGAATTTTCTAACTCGAAATCGTCTTTGTGCCAACCGCCCGGTTCTGCGCGTGGTTCAAATCCTTCGCCCTCAACCCTTTTTTGCGTTCTTTGCAGAGTTAAGAAACGCAAAAAGTACACCAGCGTTTTTGCCCGTTTTCGGGCTCTGAAAACAAAAAAACAGACTCCGGAGCAGCCGATCGACCGCTCCGAAGCCCTATTTCACTGTATTTTGCATGATTTTTGCCCAAAATGCACGAAAAAACCACTTTCGCCGTGGTAGACAAAAGTGGTTTCTTAGATGGCAGGGGCAGAAGGACTTGAACCCTCGGCACGCGGTTTTGGAGACCGCTGCTCTACCAACTGAGCTATACCCCTATATAACTGTGCCGCAACGCGGCACATCATGGTGGACCATCAGGGACTCGAACCCCGGACCCACCGGTTATGAGCCGGTTGCTCTAACCAACTGAGCTAATGGTCCTCGTTGGCTTGCCTAAGTATTATACATAATTGCGGCGCGCTTGTCAAGTATTTTTTTGAGGATTCGGGATATTATCGCATCGCATCGAAATTCGTATGATCGTATGATCGACGGATTTTTCCCGAAATCAACGGAATCTCCCCGTATAACCGCCGGATGCGCAACAACGGCGATTTATCACAGGTCCCGGGACAATCCGGTCGAGACCTCTAACCGCCTGACCGGAGTTTTTGTCCCGTGTTTTCTGCCGCGCGGCGGTCTTGACACGAAAATGGACGGATGATATAATTTATGATATAGAAAAAGGGGGTCCGCTTATGCCGTTTTCCATCATTCGCAACGATATCACGAAACTGAAATGCGACGCCATTGTCAACGCCGCGAACCGCAGCCTTCTGGGCGGGGGAGGCGTGGACGGCGCGATCCACAGGGCCGCCGGGCCGGAGCTGCTGGAGGAATGCCGCACGCTGGGCGGCTGCGAAGTCGGCGAGGCGAAAATCACCGGCGCTTATCGTCTGCCCTGCAAATATGTGATCCACACGGTCGGGCCCGTCTGGGGCGGCGGCGCCGGGGGAGAGAAAGAAAAGCTGGAAAGCTGTTACCGCAATTCGCTGCTCCTTGCCAAGGCCCACGGCTGCGAGAGCGTCGCGTTCCCCCTGATCTCCGCCGGGGCGTACGGATACCCGCGCGAGCAGGCGTTCCGCGTCGCCAGCGATACGATCCGCGATTTTCTCAGCGAAAACGAGATGGATGTGACGCTTGTGGTCTTTGACCGCGTCAGCTTTGAGGTGAGCAAGGATCTGGGCGCGCGGGTCCTGGAATACATCGACCAGAATTATGTGAATGAAAACTATATGCATCGTACGGTTTACAATAACGCTGTGCCGGCGGCCGCGCCGATGCCGATGCAGACCTCAGCTCGCGAAGAAGGAAAAAGCACCGAAAAAAAACGCCTGTTCCCGAATCTCCGCCGCCGGGAGCGGAACGAGCGGGAACAGAAGAGAGAACAGACGAATTTGTACGGCTCCGCGCTCCCGGAGGACGGTTTCGCGGAACGTGAGGATGCTGCCGGCGACGCGCTGTACGCGCCTGGTATGCCTTCTGCGGCGGCGCTTTCGCTGGACGATGCGCTGAACAACCTCGACGAGAGTTTTTCGGAGATGCTTCTGAGAAAAATCGATGAAAAGGGCATCACGGACGCCGAGTGCTACAAACGTGCCAACGTGGACCGCAAGCTGTTCTCGAAGATCCGCGGCGACCGGCTGTACAAGCCGAGCAAACCCACCGCGCTGGCCTTTGCCGTGGCGCTGGAGCTGCCCCTGCCGGAGGCGAAAAGCCTGCTGATGAAAGCCGGGTTCGCTTTTTCCCGCAGCAGCAAATTCGACGTGATCGTGGAGTATTTCATCTCCTCACAGCAATTCGATATTTACCGCATCAACGAAACGCTGTTCAGCTTTGACCAGCCGCTTCTGGGAAAATTTTGATGCGGGCGGTCCCGAAGGACGACGGCGATCCGGAAACTGATACCCATATGACAATATAATAATGAATTAATCTATTAAGAACGCAAAAGGCGCCCCGGTCCGGGACGCCTTTCCGTTTGTTCAATTCTGACTGCCGAAAAGATTTGTGAAGAAAGAAATAATTCTCTGCAGGAGCCGGATCAGTCGTTCCATAAAGCCCGGATCCTTTGCCGGGGAGGTCTCATCTTCGTCCTCCGGCGCGGAGCCCCGCAGGGGGATCGTGACGCTCGTCGGCGCTTCCGGCGCGTACCCGTTTTGGTATTCCGCCAGAAGCGATAAGGTGCAGAGCGCCGTTGTCTCTCCGTCGGATGGCGCACGCGTGGGATCGAGAAGCGTGTTTTTCAGAACGATCGTCCAGTGCTTTCCGCCGTTTTCATCGACGATGCAGTTGACGGAATCCGGATCGATCACAACCCCGTCGGCGTCTTTTACGATCACTGCCGAGGCGTCTTTGCCCGTTCTGATCGAGAGCGTTACGCCCCCGTCCTCCGTCAGCTCCGTCTGAATTGAATTTTCGTCAATGGTCAGATCCGCAGTGAGCATATCGAACTGGGTCAGCGCCGTCGAAAGGGTCTCCGCGCTTGCCCGCATCATCAGCTTCGGCGCGAGGAACGCGTTCTGCTGCGGCGCCGCGGCCTCGTCGGCGATCGGCGTATTGCCTGTCGTCACGAGCTTTGTAAGCGACAGAACGCCGCTGCCGTTGTTCCGCACGGTGACGGTAACGGTCCCGTTTTCCCCGGCGAGCAGAGGTCGGATCGAATAGTACTTCTCCGTTGCCGTTGCGACGGTTTCGCTGATCGGCGCTTTGTTGCCGACGATGAATTCCACGCCGCAGGCGGTCCTGCCGATCGCTCTGGCGCCGATCCGTACGTCCGACCA
>CACYHJ010000352.1:736-4030 GCA_902774165.1 Oscillospiraceae bacterium | reverse complement strand
TCCATGCGGGAGGAGCCCGGCGTGCTGATGATGTATTCCATGCAGGAAAAACTCCAGCCCAATAAGATTTCGATCCTGGAAATCTATGCGGACCGTGCCGCTTACGAACGGCATATCAAGACGGCGCATTTTCAGAAATACAAACAGGGGACCCTGTCGATGGTCCAAAAACTCGAACTTCTGGACCAGAACGCGCTGATCCCGGAAATGAAAATGAAGGAGCAAAAGCAATGAAAAATAAAACGATGCGGACAATGCTCGTCGCCGCAGTCATGCTGACAGCGGCAGCGGAAACTTTCGGAGGAGATAAAATGCAGAATTCTATTCTGACGGAAAAAGAATGTGCCGTTGCGGACATCGGAGCCGCCGTTGCGCGCGGCGACCAGACGGCTCTTGCCGGTGCGCTGAACCGCGGGTTCGATGCCGGCATCACGCTCAACGAAGCAAAAGAATATGTAGGGCAGCTTTACGCGTATTGCGGCTTTCCCCGCGCACTCAATGCCGCCGCCACACTGATGAAAGTCGCCGCCGAAAAGAAGCCCGTCGAGGGGCGTGCCCCCGATCGGCCGCCCGCGGGGAAATCCATCGACTTCGGGACCGCCAACCAAACGAAACTCTGCGGTGCGCCGGTCAGGGGACCGCTGTTCGATTTCCATCCGCAACTGGACGAATATTTGAAAGCGCATCTCTTCGGCGATATTTTCGCCCGCGACAATGTGGACTGGCGCACCCGCGAGCTGCTGACCGTGGCGGCGCTGGCGGCGCGTCCGGAGACCGAGCCGCAGATGAAGGCGCACATCGCCGTTGCAAAAAACAATGGCGTGACCGATGCGCAGGCGTCGGCGATCGTGGCAAGAGTCCGCCGTCCCGCCGAACCGGAACAGCTGCCCGCCGACTGGTCGGTCTTCCCGGTCGGCAAGCCGAACACCGCTTATGCAAAGTACTTCATCGGGCGCAGTTTCCTCGCTCCGGTCTCCACCCAACAGGTCGGCGTCTTCGCCGTGACCTTCGAACCCGGCTGCCGCAACAACTGGCACATCCATCACGCGACGAAGGGCGGCGGGCAGATCCTGATCTGCACGGCCGGCGAAGGCTTTTATCAGGAATGGGGCAAGCCCGCGATTCGGATGAAGCGGGGCGACACGGTGAACATTCCCGCCGGAGTGAAACACTGGCACGGCGCGGCTCCCGATTCGTGGTTCCAGCATCTCGCGGTGGAAGTCCCCGGCGAAGGCGGACGCAACGAATGGCTGGAACCGGTGGACGATGCAGCCTATGCCAAGGCAACGAAATAACTTGACTCACAGGAGAATGACACGATGAGAAAAACCGTCTCCGCCATTGCGATCGCGTTGACCGCGATGCTGCCGTTCTGCGGCTGCGCGAAAAACGATACGACATCGAACACCAAAACAGGAGGGACCGCCATGAACAACACCGGCAAAGCACTTGTAGTTTATTTTTCCGCCACGGGAACCACCAAGGGCGTTGCGCAGCGCCTCGCCGGAGCGATCGGAGCCGACATCTTCGAGATCGTCCCCGCCAAGCCTTACACCGACGCCGATCTCAACTGGCGGAACAAGCAAAGCCGCAGTTCCGTCGAGATGGCCGACCGCAAGAGCCGTCCCGCCATAGCGAACGCCGCTCCGGACTTCGCCAATTACACCACGGTCTATGTCGGGTTCCCGATCTGGTGGTATCGTGAACCGTCGATCATCGACACCTTCGTCGAATCGAACGCAGCGGCCCTTGCGGGAAAGACGATCGTGCCGTTCGCCACCTCGGGCGGCAGCGGCATGGGCGATTCGACCGCCAATCTTCAGGCGCTTGCGCCGAAAGCAAAAGTTGCAGAAGGCCGCCGCTTCAGTGCCTCCGCCGATGCCGGCACCCTCAAAAATTGGGCGGCGGAAATCACGAAATAAAACCGCAGAACGAGAGGCTTAAATGAACCGGCGGGAATTCATCAAAGACATGGCGATCGTGGCTGGCGGTGTTGCCGGGGCATCACTTCTCGGCGCGTCCGTTTTTCAGGCTGCCGGCACTTCCGGCGGAAAGGGCAAAAAGAAAATGAAGATATTGGTCATTACGGGCAGTCCGCGCAAAAACGGCAATTCCGCAACATTGGCCGATTCCTTCATCAAAGGGGCGAAGGAGGCGGGACACACTGTCGAGCGTTTCGACGCCGCGTTCAAAAAGGTGCATCCGTGCATCGCCTGCAACTCCTGCGGCATGAACGGTCCCTGCGTGTTCAAGGACGATTTCGAGTTTGTCCGCAAACACATCGTCGAGGCGGACTGCGTGGTCTTCGCCACGCCGATGTATTATTTCGGGATCTCCGCCCAGCTCAAGGCGGTCATCGACCGCTTCTATGCGATCAACGGCTCGATCCATGTTCCGAAAAAAGCGGTCCTGCTGATGACCTACGCCAACACCGCCGCCTCCGAGGCGGTGCCGATCAAGTCCCATTACGACGTCCTGCTGAAATATCTCGGCTGGACGGATGCCGGACAGGTCATCGCCCCGGGCGTCTGGCCGGTCGGTGCGGTCAAGGGCACGAAATATCCGGAACAGGCATATCAGCTGGGCAGAAAAATCTGAATCGGAAATCCCCTTATCTGCGGTGGTCGAACTCCGGCCGCCTTTGCTCTTCGAAGATCACTTTTTGTCGATGATGAACCTTTCGGGATACATCCGCACAAGTTCGTCGAGATCGGTAAGTTTCAGGATATCGTACGGGATGAAGGACTGCGGTATCGGGGCCTCCTTGCTGCAGACGTGGGCGGTATAGGACACGAGTTCGCCGTGAAGGACCGTCTTGTACGGGATGTCCGTCAGGACCGCGGCGAAAATCGCAGGTATCACGCTCAGCCCCGAAGCCCGGACGACTATTTCCTCCGCACCGTGTTCCTTCAGCAGTCGCACCGCTTTCAGGATATCGCCGGTCCGCCTGCCGACAAAGGGTTTTCCCAGACTGATCCCGCAGCTGGCAAGCAGATAGTCGCCCTGATAGACTTCACCGAAGCCGCCCGCTCCGATGGATTCGCCGATCCCCTGGTAATCAAGCCCCCACAGCTCGAACCCGTCGGCCAACACCTTGAGGCCGCCGAGTTCATCTTGGCACCCTTTGGCGGGAAGGTAAAGTTCCACTTTTTTCAACGGACTGAGGGAGTAGACGGGCTTCTGCCTGAAAAGCGTGATGAAAACCTCCTTTTCCGTTTCGATGCCGAAGCGGGAAAAGACATTCCCGCCCGAAACGGCAAAACGCCACAACCGATGATTTACGAGGGGAGTCTT
>CACYHJ010000352.1:0-702 GCA_902774165.1 Oscillospiraceae bacterium | reverse complement strand
ACGCTCTTTTCACCGGGCAGATCGAGAACGCTTCTGACCTGCAGACAGCGGAGCATCGCGGCTTTCGGACGCGGGAATTTTGCGGGCTCCTCCTGAAACTTGAAACCGAGCTCTTCGGCAAAGAATTTGGACGCCGCGCGGCGGAGGGGGCGTCCGTAAGTGTGGGGTTGCGGGCCTTCGGTCATCTGAACATTCCCCTCACAGCCGAGAAGTTTGTACACCTTCTTCGCCAGACGGTATGTTTCGCGGGCGCCCCGGACATCGAAGAAATCCAGTTTCTGCGCGAGGATGTGATAAGGTTTCGGCGCATGGGCGATGACCAGATCGACCATTTCACCGCCCAGCCCGCTGAAGTTGTACGGCACCTGTTCGCCGTCAATCGGAAGCTCGTTGGCGACATTATGGTACATCGTCGTGATGTAGCAGCTCGGAGCCACGGCCTTCACGCGGTGGTCCCAAGCCCCGGCCCAAGCCGTGAGCGTGCCGCCTCCGGAATTGCCGTTGAGGCCGATGCGGCCGGGATCGATCTCCTTGCGGGTCAGGACGTAGTCGATGCCGCGGATCACATCGTAAACACGCCATTCCGCAAAAGTTTCGCCCAGCGGAACAAGCTGGCGGTTCAGCAGATTGTGCCCCTGGACCAGTCCGATCTTCTTCTCGTCGAACTGAAACCGTTCCCCCTGATGGATCGGATCGAGGGCC
>CACYHJ010000351.1 GCA_902774165.1 Oscillospiraceae bacterium | reverse complement strand
ATAAGCTCGTCAACACGGTCGTCAATTCCGTGGCGGAGACCTCTGTGGACGCGGAGAACGACAATCCGTACATTCCCGAGGGGATGAGCGAGCTTGCCCGGCAGGCCGCCGCGGAGGGCATCGTCCTGCTGCGCAACGACGGGGAGCTTCTGCCCTTTAAAAAGGGCGCGGTCGTTTCCCTGTTCGGCAGGGTGCATTATGATTATTTCGCCGTTGGTTACGGCAGCGGCGGCGACGTGAACCGCCCGTATCTGTATACGCCCGCCGACGCGCTGGGGCAGGATCCGGACGTTGAGATTAACGCATCCCTTGACCGGATCTATCGGGACTGGATCGAAAAGAACCCCCGCGACGACGGCTTCTGGGGCGCCTGGCCCCGGTGCTATGACGAGATGCCCGTCTCGAAAGCGCTTGCCGCCGACGCCGCGGCAAAGTCCGACGCCGCGGTGGTGGTGATCGGCCGGTCCTCCGGCGAGGACCGGGAGAATGCGCTCGAAAAGGGCAGCTACTATCTCACCGATACCGAATGGGATATGCTTGAAAACGTCTGTGAGGCGTTTGATAAGGTCGTCGTGCTGCTGAACACGGGCAGCATTATGGATCTTTCCTGGAGCCTGACGCTGCCGAAATGCAAACTGGCTCTGATGTTCGTCTGGCAGGGCGGCATGGAGAGCGGCAGGGCGATCGCCGATGTGCTCACCGGCAGGGTCAGCCCGTCGGGCAGGCTTGCCGATACCGTGGCGGTCAGTTATTCCGATTACCCCGCGTCGTCAAATTTCGGCGGGAAAGCATATAATAATTACGCCGAGGATATTTTTGTGGGCTATCGCTATTTTGAGAGCTTCGCGCGGGACCGGATCCTCTATCCCTTCGGCTGGGGATTGTCCTATACCGAGTTTCAGCTTTCCGCGCAGATGACGGAGGAGACCGACGACGCGCTGAATTTCACGGTGACGGTGGAGAACCTCGGTTCCCGTCCCGGCAAAGAGGTGGTTCAGCTCTACGTCGCTCCGCCGGAGGGCGAGCTTGCCAAGCCCCGGGTGAGCCTGGTCGGCTTTTTCAAGACCGGGACGCTTTTGCCCGGAGAAAAGGAAGTCTTTGCCGTCCCGGTGAAAAAAGCGGACGCCGCGTCCTATGACGACAAGGGCGTGACCGGGTATCCCTTCTCCTGGGTTCTGGAGCAGGGCGATTACTCGTTCTATCTCGGCAAAAACAGCAGTACGCTTGAAAAGATCTTTACCATGCGTCAGTCTCAGACCGTCTGCGTCAGGGCGCTTTCCCAGAAGCTGGCGCCCCGCCGGGACGGCACGTTTGAGCGGCTGACCTATATCACCGACCGGGATTATATCATGACCGAGCCGGTGCCCGCCCGGGTCGTCTCCCGTAAGCGGGCGGTGGAAAAGAACCTGCCCGCCGAAATCCCGTATACCGGCGACAGGGGATATCAGCTCTCCGACGTGGCGGAGGGGAAGATCACGCTGGACGAGTTTGTCGCCCAGCTGACCGATATCGAATTGGAGGCCCTGACCCGGGGCGACTATATCATGAACAGCCCCCTCGGCGCAAAGGGAAACGCTGCGGTTTACGGCGGCGTGCTGCCGAGTCTGCGGGACAAGGGCGTCTGTCCGGTCACCGCGACGGACGGCCCTTCCGGGATCCGTCTTGCCGTGACCGCGTCGCTGCTGCCAATCGGCGCGGCGCTCGCGTGTACGTGGAATACCGATCTCGTCCGGACGCTTTATTCCCTCGTCGGCAAGGAGATGAACGCGAAGGGCTCCCACGTGCTGCTGGCTCCCGGTATGAATATCCACCGCGATCCCTTATGCGGCAGAAATTTTGAGTATTTCTCAGAGGACCCGGTCCTGACCGGTCATATGGGCTCCGCGGTGGTGCGGGGCATCCAGTCCGAAGGCGCGGCGGCGTGTCCCAAGCATTTTGCCTGCAACAACCAGGAGATCAACCGCACTCACAACGATTCCCGGGTGTCGGAGCGCGCCCTGCGCGAAATCTATCTCAAAGGCTTTGAGATCTGCGTCAAAGAGGCGAAGCCGCTGAATATCATGACTTCCTATAATAAGATCAACGGCGAGTGGGCGCATTATAATTACGATCTGGTGACCGGCATCCTGCGGGGCGAATGGGGCTTTGACGGCTGCGTGATGACCGACTGGTGGATGCGCGCGGACCGGGACCCGGATTTCCCGCTGCTGCGCAACAACGCCTACCGCGTGCGCGCGGGGGTGGACGTGCTCATGCCCGGCGCCGCGCCGGGGACGCGCCGCGCAAAGTATGATAAATCCCTGCTGGAATCCCTCGGAAGGCCCGGCGGCATCACCCGCGGCGAGATCCAGCAGTGCGCGAAGCACACGTTGACGATGGTGATGCGATCGTATCCGTTCGGTAAATACTGATTTGTCGGGGCGCTCAGCGCCCCGCTTTTTTTGACATACAGATGACACACGGCTGCGCTATACTGAAGGCGAGGTGATAAACATGACGAAACTTCTGATTGCCGACGACGAGCGGGAGATCTGCGAGGCGGTCTGCGATTATATGAGCGCGAAAGGGTTTGCCGTGCTGACCGCATATGACGGGGAGCAGGCCGTCACTCTCGCTGCGGACGAGGCGCCGGACGTGATTCTTCTGGACGTGATGATGCCCCGGCTGGACGGCTTTGCCGCCTGTAAGGAAATCCGCGCCTTTTCGGACGCGCCGATCCTGTTCCTGACCGCGCTCGGAGAGGAACGGGACTTTCTGAACGGATATTCCCACGGCGGCGCAGCGGCGGCTCGCGCCGACGGTTGCGCGGATCCGGCAAAGCTGCGAATCACGTCTCGCCGGGGATAATCAAAACTGCGAACCGGCGCAGACTGCACCCGATACGCAGGTATTGTACGAAGATATTCTCGAATTGAGCGGCGGGATCGCCGCGCTGCTGGAAACCGCGCGCAGAGCCTGATTGATCCGGCAGCCGCCGTTCCGGCGTTTTGCAATACGGCCGTACATCACGGCGAACAGATCATCCTTTGATCCGCGGCGGCAGTCAACGCCCTTTCAATCATAACGGTTATCGTCTCCCGCCGCAAAAAAACGGTTCACCTTCGGGAGACCTGACATAAGGAAGTAAAAAATCGACCCACTTGACAGCTTTCAAAATTTGGAAAGTGTCATAGTGGGTTATATACTATAAAAGACAAAAAACATGTTCGCTTACGCTCACAGCTAAATTAAAGCCTTACGGCTTCAGCTAAATTGAAAACCTGCGGTTTTCAGCTAAATTAGATTCGCCACATAGCTCGCGC
>CACYHJ010000350.1 GCA_902774165.1 Oscillospiraceae bacterium | reverse complement strand
CCTGAGCTTCCTGTTCTTTAGAGAAAAAAGAATATGGCCGGTTTTCAGGACTATACACAGAAGAAGAGTTTCGTCAGTTACATCAGGGCGGAACTCTTTTTCCATATCCCGGTATTTCGCTGAACGAAATTATCTTCTTGTTGAGATTGTATTTTTCAGTAGCGTCTGCGCTTTCAACGAGCTTCTTCTTCAGTTCGTCATACATAGCCGCCACCTTCTGTTCCGTACTGATCTTCTGTATTATGTCTTCTTTTCATATTTTATCATGAAACGCCTCAAAAAACAATACGGAATCCTCACCGCAGCAGAGATGTTTGATTTCAAAAAAGTTTTGCTTGACATTTATGTCATAAAAAAGTAATATATAGATATAAATTCCACAAAAGGAGAATTTTGTTTATGATCGGCCAGATTTACAAATCCGCTTTCGGTGTTATCTCAAAAAAACCGCTTCGCCTCTGGGGCATCGTGATTCTCGCCTCGATTGTTGCCGGTATCGTATCCGCGATGTTCGGCATTATTCCCGGCGCCGCGATCTTCCTCGGCTCCCTGATCGGCGTCGGCAAGGACATGGTCTTCCTGCACGCCTACCGCGGCAGAAAAGTCGAGCCGTACCAGCTTTTTGACGCGTTCAAAGACGGCAAAACCGCGTCCAAGGTCATCAAGGGCATGTTCTATCGCGCCCTGATGCTTTCTCTTTGGCTGCTGATCCCGATTGCGGGTTTCTTCATTTTCATCGTTCGTTCTTACCGTTACAGGCTCACCTCTTACATCCTGATGCAGGAGGATCCCGAGAATCCCTATGAGGCCTACAAAATTTCCAAGCGCCGCACCAAAGGCTTCTGCGGAAAGATGTTCCTTGCGGACCTTCTGCCGATGCTCTGCGTGACTGTGATCCTCGGCGTTTTTCCTCGGCCTTGTTCACGCAGCGTTCTATGAGGAGCTCACCGCTTACAACAATAACGCTGTTTCGACCGCGGCGAACACCGCAATGAGCGAATATGATCCCAAAGAGTGGGAAGATCCCGACAAGACGGTCGCAGTTCCGACGCAGCCGGACCCCGTTGATCCCGCTCCCGCGCAGTAACATTTCCCGTAACACAGCTGCATTCCAAAATGAAAAGCTCCCTTTCGGGCACCCTGCGTAAGGAAGGTGCCCGAAAGGCGGTCTTTGTATTTTAAATGATTGTAGTATTTGTTGTTTTGCGGTATGACTTCACGGTCATGCCGTTTTTCTTGTTTTTCGCGCAATCTTGAAACCGTTTTCCATTTCCTCCGGCGTCAATTCTTCAACGATGCCGACGCCGTTGAAATGGATGTCGATCAACTGCACGCGGCGTTTGTCAAGATAAGCCGCCTCGTGGATCACAATCTTCTCAATGAATTCGTGAACAATCTCCGGTGTAAGCGCTTCCAGCTCGGTAAACCGCCTGGATTTTTCGACGAAATCCTGCAAACCTTTTTCCCGCTTGCTTTCCTCATTCAGCGCAGCTTCCAGATCGGGAACTCTTTCTCTCAGCGTTTTCTGCTCGGTTTCCAGAGAATCTGACAGCGTAGCGTAGCGCTCGTCACTGATTTTTCCCTTGACGTTATCCTCGTACAGCCGCTGGATCAAGGTGTCGATTTCCTCGATCCGGCGTTTTGCCTTCTCAAGCTCCCGTTTCCTTGCGGAAAGCGCCTTTTTCTGCTCGATCCCGTAATGTTTTCGCTGTTTTTCCACGAATTCATTCTCAAATACTGCGATCATACGGAAAATTCGCTGCTTGGTTTCGAGAACGGTTTGTTCAATAACGATCTCCCGGATGTAGTGCGCCGAGCACGTGTCTTTGACTTTTCGGTAAGAGGAGCAAAAGAAATACGGCTTGTTTTGGTACTTCTCGCTGCCGATAGAATAGTACAGCTTTTCCCCGCAGTCCGCGCAATACAGTATGCCCGAAAACATACTTATCTTTCCCGTTCTTGTCGGTCTGCGGCGGTGGGAGCGCAGCTCCTGTACCAGTGCGAAAGATTCTCTGTCTATGATCGCGGGATGCGTGTCAGGGAAAACCTTCCATTCCTCCGGCGGGAGCTGGATCTTTTGTTTGTTCTTGAAGGATTTCGTCGTGCTGCGGAAGTTGATCGTATCGCCGCAGTACTCCTGCCGTGCAAGGATAACGGAAACGGCGTCCGCGCTCCAATGAAACGGGTGGGCAGGAGTCGCGGCGCATTTTCTGCCGATACTGTTCCAGTATTCTGTCGGCGTCATGATCTTTTCCGCTTCCAGGCGTTTCGCGATCTGTGTCGGTCCGAAGCCCTCAATACAAAGCCTGAAGATTTTCCGAACGATATCGGCGGCGGGCTCGTCAATCATCCATTTGATGTTGTGCTTTGTGCTTTCCGGCGCTTTCATATATCCGAAAGGCGGATTCGTCGTCAGCGGCTGGCCGGACATTCCCATGCTTTTGAACACGTTTCGGACCTTCTGGCTGGTGTTTTTTGCGTGCCATTCGTTGAACAGATCCTGCATCGGGACGATATCGCTGATCCCCTTTGCGGTGTCGATATTATCCATGATTGCGATATACCGGATGCCGAGACGGTCGAATTCTTCTTCCATCAACTGCCCGACGATCAAACGGTTTCTGCCGAGGCGGGAATGGTCTTTTACGATCAGCGTCCGTATCAGTCCCTGTTCCGCAAGCTCCATGATCTCGGTGAACGCGGGCCTTGCGAAGGTCACGCCGGACCAGCCGTCGTCTACGAAAACGCGCGGATTTTTGAAACCGTTTTCCTTTGCGTACTTTTCAAGGATCGTCTGTTGGTTCTCGATGCTCCCCGATGTGCCTTCCTGTTCATCGTCGCGGGACAGACGGCAGTAAAGAGCGTCGATTTTTTCCGACTGATTGATTTTTGCTTTCATAAAACTCCTTTCTTCAGCCGGAATGATATGAATTTCAGGACGAAACCATCATACCATATCCGGCTGAAAACTTCAACGCTTTAAAGCGTGATTTTTTATGATGCGGAATCCTGCATCAGCAGACGTTCCGTTTTCTCGTTCAGACTTTCCCGGCTGTCCTTGCGAAATACTGTGCGTACGACGTACGTTGTGCCGTCGATCTCTTTCAGGAATCGCAGCTCTGTCGGTTTGAGTGCGGCGAACCACGCAAGCCGTTCTTCCTTTGTCATACGTTCCAGACGGGAGATCAATTCATCGTAACGAGCCTGCAGCTCTTGCGGAAACCTCATTCCGCCGTTCTTTTCATTGTTTTCTTTCATTACCTCTTCAACTCCCTATTTTCTTACATACATTTCGAGCCGATTCTGTTATGCGACATGCGGCTATGAACAATCACAGAAATCTTCTTCCCCAGTGTTCCCGCTCCTCCGCCACACGCTCGGTATGGATATACAATAACATGGAACAAACACAGTTGAGGAAATGAAGAAATTCTTCGCAGACTTCGCAAACCCGGCTGTTTTTATCCTTCAGAAAGATTACGGCGATTCCAATGTTGCATTCGATATGTTCCATTTCTCTGAAAAAATCGAAATAATCTTTCGGCGGATTTTCCGTATTCCTTTTTCCTTCCAGAAGCACGAGGAAATAGGAGTTTCTCGTCAAAAATGTTGACTGCACCTGCCGGTCAAAATCTTCTTTTTCCTGTTTTGTCCTGCGAATTTCCATTTCATATTTCCGACCGCCGTTTGAGCGATTGCAGGTGCGTTTGTCCTTCCAGATCTCATCGCTTCGCGCTTCATAAAGCGAAAAAAAACGGTCCGCCAACCGATGCAGGCGATCGGAACAGTCGATAATATCATCCACATCAGCGATCCTTGTTGTGCGAAGCTTAACGGCGCAGTTATTGACGATCTGACCGATCTCATTCGCCTCCCGGATGAATCCGCTCAAATCGTATTTCGGAAACGGTATGACCGGCATGGAACGGATCAAATACCGCGCGTATTCCGAACGGTTCATGCCGTTTTTTTCTGCGTCGGCTTTCAGTTTTTTCAGTGCTTTTTCATTAAGATGAAACTTGCATCTTGCATTTAATACAGACATTTTCTCTTCCTTTCCTTTGGGGTTTCAGGGGAACAATTCCCATACAGCTTTCGATATGCGTCTTCTTTGGCGCGATTATGCGGCCGGGATGAAAAATCCGTCTCCTGCGGAATACTTCGCGACAGCAAAAAGATTTCCTTCGCCCTCTGCCCGGTCGTCATTACGGGAAGCTCCTGTGAGAGCATTTCATCCGCCCAGCCGTCCAGCGCGGCAGCGTAATCATCCAATGGAAGTTTATCTGTCGGTACGCCGAGCGTCGCCGCTTTCGCGTCAAGTGCTTCGTATATGCCGGAGATTATGGAGCGAAAGTAGTTCTCAAACAGCAGATCGAGCAGCGGATCTGCCGGGGTATCGTCTACTTCATCGGCAGCAGATGTCTCTTCGGTCGGGAGATATTCAAAGATCGACCGGATCTCCGGCGCAAGCTCCGCGGCAAGCGCGGCGACCACCTCCGCGTTTTTGTTTTTAAGCAGCGTCGGTGGGTGATCCTTCGTATAGTTTCCCGAAAAAGCGTTGATCCCCTGACGGCGCATCTCCTTGTCCCATTCGGTTTTCAGTATCTTTTGCGCGCGGGGACAGACCGTTGCGCCGCAGGGCAGACCGACGCTCTTTTGTTCATTCGACGGCAGTCGGGTGATATCGCCCTTGCCGGAAAACATCGCCTGCGCGATCTCTTCATCGATCGAACCGGTCAGACCGAGAAAGCTTAAATCAAAATCCATAATATGACATCTCCATTTACAACAAGAACATATGTTCCTGTTCGTATTGTATCATGTAGAGGAGTATCTGTCAAGAATAAGAATCCGGATCATGCGAAGAAGCCAGCGGCGCAATTTGAAAAACAGCGGGTTGATTCTGCGCGGCAGGGCGAATGAATTATACAGCCCCGCAGTCGTCAAAAGCGCTTTAGTGACGAAAACGTCACTGAAAAGTCACCGGATTTTCACTTAGCCGCGTTATCCTGTTCTTGGAGGTGCAAAAGAGATGAACAAAAAAAGAATTACCGTCATTTGTGTCGTGATCGGGCTTGCCGCCGTCTGCTCGGGCAGTATATTATTTCCCGTTTTGCAGGTACATGAAGCGGAACGGGCCGGAGCGCTGGATTGGGAGCTTTCCGGCGGGCAGGTAAACGGGAAGAATTTCGTTGATATTTCATTCCGCTGCCTTGACGTCAGGAGAAATGTTACGGAAGTTTCCTGTCTCATAAACAATGACGGTACGGTTTCTCTCAGCGTCGCCACACGCGGGCTTCCGCATTTCGCTTCCCATGAAGAGGAGCCGTATCGAATCCGTATTCCCGATCTGTCCGAAGGTTATCAAGCCGATACTCTCCCCGAAATAAAAAAGATAGTATTGGAATCGGAAAACGACAGTCTTGTTTTATGGGAAGATGAAGTGACCGTCGACAGGCTGACGGCGCAGATGTTTGCCGTAGTGACGAATGACAAAGCAACGCTTGACTGCAGGATCGACGCTCTTCTCACCTGCTTTGGCGTTCACGGCTGGGGTGCACAGCAGATGAATACCGACGGCTCAAATCCTCCCGGTTTCGGATCAAGACTGACTGAAACAGATGCAGGACACAAGCTGACGGTTTCCATTAACGGGGATGTCGTTTTATACGAAAAGTCAGATGCTTTAAAAGAGTTGCAGAAGTATTCCTGTATTCTGATCGCGCTGATCGATGATCTGGACGAGGTCACGTGGAACTATTCCTTCGGCGAAATAGAAGACCTGCTCCATTTTGGAGCTTCGGACGCCGACGCTTTTCTCGGATCGGAAGACAGTGGAATCGATCTCAAAGAATACGGCAAAACGGCTTCCGGTCTACAGCGATTGATGGATCAGATCGATTTCGCGCCGGACGTTTTTATCGTCTGAATTGGGGAAGGAGAATCACGAAAGGAGCCGAATAAAGATGAAAAGAAAAAAGATCGTTTTGATTGCAGCACTGATAGTATTTGTATTGCTGCTGACAGGCGGGTATCTGTGGATCAAATACGACGTGCCGGAACTGGATTTCGACTATGCGAATACAGATCCCGGCAATGTTGACGCAAGCTGGCGGCTGGACAAGGACGGGACCGTTACGGTATACGGAGACGGTCGTTTGACGTGGTTCAGCGCGGAATACAGCGGTCGGCTTCTGGAACTTGAGCAGAACGGCAGCTTCTACGCCTATCTGAAATGGAATCTTGGCAGGGCGTACGACAGATTCCCGGCCAAAAGGATGATCATCAAGGAGGGCGCGACGGAACTGATGGTCCCGGAGGACGAACTCGCATCATACTCTTTTCTGTCCTGTCACAGGCTGCGGGAAATCATCGTTGACGAGAGCAATCCGTATTTCTCCTCGGAAGACGGCGTGCTGTTCAACAAGGACAAAACCGTTCTGCTGAAATACCCGGAAGACAAGAAGGATAAAACATATACGGTCCCCGACGGCGTCACAGAAATCGCCGCTGAGGCTTTTATGGGAAAAAGACATCTCACATCCGTCGTTTTGCCGGAGAGCCTGACAAAAATCGGATATGACGCGTTCCTCGGCCGTCCGCGTCGGTTCAGGCTTGTTTGTGCCGATGATAATGAAATCGTCAGGCAATATGCCGAGCATTACGGGATCACGCTGGAAACAGGAGGGACGTTAGAATGAAAAAGAAAGCAGTTATCATCTTCATTGCTGTGTTTATCGTTATTGCGGGCGCCGTAACGGGCGGATATCTGTACGCCCGTCAATACATACCCGAAATTGCGTTTGACGGATTCGTTGATATGGATACCGCTTCCTGGACAATGGATCACA
>CACYHJ010000349.1 GCA_902774165.1 Oscillospiraceae bacterium | reverse complement strand
GCGGACGGCTATACCGGCGACAGGGTCTGCTCCGCCTGCGGCAAGACCGTTTCCACCGGCAGCGTAATCCCGAAGACCGGGACGGAGCCGACCGAGCCCGCGGAACCCGAAGAGCCGACCGTCTACGAGACCGGCTGCCCGATCTGCGGTCAGAACCACGACGGCAATTTCATCGAGCGCGTGCTGGGCGTGATCCATACCTTCCTGCATATGATCCGCATGATGTTCAAGGTCGTGCCGAAAAACTGAACCGAAATAATGCGCAGCGCCCTGCCGAAAGGCAGGGCGCTGTCATGCAAATACTGATTTGTCGAGGTCTTTTTGCGTGGCGGCGGGGCGCGCACGGTAGCACGGCGCACCCGCGCCGTCTCTCATTTATGACGAAACATTGACCTTCAGAAAAGGCAGAGACTCTCCTTCGTCATAAATGAACAAGATATGCCCGTTAGGGCATCACAATTCAAAAAAGTTGGGAAAAGCCGCGGCAATACTTGAGAATTTGCGTGGTGGCTTGCTCGCGCAAGCATTGTATTGATTTCGTTGCGAAGTAAGTTTTCATTCTTTTAGAAGGTCATAACCGTCGCATCGAAATCAGAGACGGCGCAGGTGCGCCGTGCTACCAACAGTGTGCCCAACGCCTCGACAAATCAGTATTTATATTTCCCTCCCGGATATAATAACCCGGGAGGTTTTATTTATGCCGAAAATCATTCTCACCGCCGATCTGGTCGACCGCTATCGCGCGTGGCTGCTGGCGGCGGAAAAATCCACCGCGACGGCGGAAAAATACGTCCGGGAGGTTTCCGCGTTCGCGGAATATCTCCGCGGCGGCGCTCTTATCCGGGAGCGGGCGCTGGAATACAAGAATAAACGGATCTCGGACGGCTGTGCGCCAACCAGCGTGAATTCGACGGTCGCCGCGCTGAACAGCCTGTTCGATTTCCTGAAAACGCCGGACTGCCGCCTGAAATCGCTTCGGGTGCAGCGGCGCGCGTTCTGCAGCGAGCAAAGGGAGCTCTCGCGCGAAGAATATATTCGCCTTGTGAAAACAGCGGAAAGAAACAAAAACGACCGCCTGAGCCTGATGCTCCGGACCATCTGCGGCACGGGCGTCCGCGTGGGCGAGCTTCGTTTCATCACGGTGGAGGCGGCGCACTCCGGCGAGGCGGAGGTCACCAACAAGGGCAAGACCCGCACGGTGTTCCTCGTTCGGGACCTGTGTAAAAAGCTTCTCGCCTACGCGAAATCGCGGGGGATCGTCTCCGGCGCGGTCTTCGTCACCCGCAGCGGGAAACCGGTCAACCGGGTGAACGTGTGGCGGGAGATGAAAGCCCTTTGTGCTCAGGCGCGCGTCAGCCCCGAAAAGGTGTTTCCCCATAACCTGCGGCACCTGTTTGCCCGCACGTTTTACGGTCTGGAAAAGGATATCGCGAAGCTGGCGGATATCCTGGGGCACAGCAGTGTGGACACCACGCGGATCTATATCATCTCCACGGGGGAGGAACACCGGCGGCAGATGGAGCGGATGCGGCTGGTCTGTTGACAGAGCGGAGAGCGGAGATGAAAATTCCGGACGAGGCGTTCTGCTTCCGGACGATAAAAAAACCGCCTGTGGGCGGTTTATAACGGAATCCGTATTCCGTTGCAAAGAATGGGCGCAAAACGCTACATAACATCATAATAATAACACAAAAATCGCTCCTGTGCAAGATTTGAATGTAAATATTATGTAAAATACCGACCGGGAATTATGATTTTTGTAACATAAACAACCCCTTTCAAAGGAATAATTGAAAAGGGACTGCTTTGCATTGTCGTTTTTCATCGTTTTCGGGATTTCGTCCCCTCGCCGGTCGTTCCGAATGAAAACCGTTTACAACGTAATACGGATTGTGTTGTAAACGGGGCAAACGCCCAAACGATCATAATGTAGGAGGAATACCCATGCAAAAAGTTTTCAGAAAACACCTTGCGGTCCTGCTATCGCTGGTGATGGTTCTCACCGCGCTTTCTGCGGGATTTGTTATCCCCGCGGTTGCGGTGGATACCGCGGCGCTGGACGCGGCGGTCGCAGACGCGAACGCCCTGACGGCGGCGGATTACGTTGACTTTTCCGGCGTTACGGCGGCGGTGAACGCGGCTGCCGATACCACCGGCAAAACGCAGACCGAGATCGACGATATGGAAGACGCGATCCGGGTTGCGCTGGCAAAACTGGAATTAATAACGAATTATACTCCGCAAACGATCTCTTCTTCTACGGGATATATGGAGAACAACGTAGTCTGGGTAAGCGGAAGTGTTTCCATGTCCGGAGCTTATTCGGGACAATCGTCTCCCAGTGGGTTCCGCTATTACTGGGACGGCAGTATTTGTTACCATACATGTCAGACTGCAGATGAAGTTATAGCAAATTATACATTTGACCGTTATAAATACAGCAACATGTCGCAGCTTGGTGAATTCATTTCGTTGAACTATGGAACTGCCGGGTATCGACACAGATATAATGTGTTTCTTGACCAGATCCGTACAAGCATTATTCAAGAACCCGGATGGAATTGCGCGGGTAAAGGGGCATATTTCACAAGCGCAAAGGGGCAGTCTCTGTATTATGAAATGAACAAAGGTCCCGGCTTGCTGACTGCAAATGAGCATACGGATTATGTTACAGGATCAGCGCAATTTACCCGTGATTACACTGCCGGTATTAACGGCGCATTACCCGCTGCCGGAGATTCTGTGCAGTTCCGTGTTGTTGCGAATCCCATGTGCACTACTTTATCTGATAGCCAATGGTTTATCGGCGGAGCTTACGTTGTTGTAAATCTTTATGCGTTCGATACCACAAATCTTCGCTCTGCTATGGCGTTTGCCGCTGCTCCGAAGAGCAGCTATACTGCCGAAAGCTACGCGGCATACCGCACGGCGCTTGATGCTGCCACTCCGATTCTTAACAAGGGCAACCCTACGCAGGAGGAAATCGATGCAGCGACGACCGCGCTGAACACCGCGATCAACGGCTTACAGTCTGTAATCACCATCGACGCCAACGGCGGCACGGCTTCTCCCGAAACGCTGACGCTGACCTTCGGCAGAAACAGTACCGTTTCGTTCCCGGCAAATGAAGTGACTGCAACGAGAGCGGGCTACGATTTCGCCGGTTGGGATAAAGATACTGTCACCTATAACGACACTGTGACCGCTTCCTGGACGGTTCGCCACGACACCGCCTACACGATCAACAGCTACTATATGAACGCGGACGGGACGTATCCCGATACGCCCGTCACTCAGACCTTCTTCGGCACGACCGAGGATACCGTGGCCACGGCGAACACCGCAGGCGCT
>CACYHJ010000348.1 GCA_902774165.1 Oscillospiraceae bacterium | reverse complement strand
GACGGCGTCGAATCCGCCGGCAAGGTCTGCATCGGAACCGTGCAGGGCGATCTTCATGACATCGGCAAAAACCTCGTGAAGCTGATGATGGAGGGCAAGGGGCTTGAGGTGGTCGACCTGGGCGTGGACGTCTCTCCCGAGACCTTCGTGCAGACCGCCATCGAGCAGAACTGCCGGGTGATCTGCTGTTCCGCGCTTCTCACCACCACCATGGAGGTCATGGGCGAGGTCGTCAAAGAGGCGGAGAGATCCGGCGTGCGCGACAAGGTAAAGATCATGGTGGGCGGAGCGCCGGTCACGGACGGCTTCTGCCGGAAGATCGGCGCGGATAAATACACCTCCGACGCCGCCAGCGCAGCCGACGCCGCCGTGGAGCTTTGCAAGGCCGTATGAACGTTGAAGCGTATCTGAATCGCCCCGAGGTGCATGAATACAGCGTTTTTCCCACCGGCGAGATCCCGTTTTCGCCGGCGGTCCTTGAGGCGTGCCGGCGGAACGCCTGCGGGAAATACGGCACCTCATGGACCTGTCCTCCCGGCGTGGGAACGCCGGAGGAGCTGGAGCGGAAAATCAAATCCTACGAAAACGCCGCCGTTTTCACCTGTAAGTACGAGATCGAGGATTCCTTCGATTTCGAGGGGATGGCGGACGCGCACAAAAAAGCGAAAAAGGTCTTCGCTGCCGTCGCAGACGAGATGCGGGCGGCGGGGGAGACCTTTTATATGCTGGGCAACGAGGGCTGCGGGCTGTGCAAAAGCTGTACCTATCCCGACGCGCCCTGCCGTTTCCCGGACCGGGCGACGCCCTCGGTGGAAGCCTGCGGCATCAACGTGATGCAGCTGGCGAAGAACGTGGGGGTAAAATACATCAACGGCCCGAACACCGTCACTTACTTCTGTATGATTCTTTTCTGACAAAATTATGGCAAAAATGATAATTGACGGGACCGAATATACAGCCTATCCCGGCGAGCTGCTGTCCGACGCGCTGCGCCGTGCCGGTTTTTCGATCCCGATGCCCTGCGGCGGACGGGGAATCTGCGGAAAATGCCTCGTTACGGTGAACGCGCAGAAGGTTCCCGCCTGTGAATTCGTGATTGAGTCGGATCTTTCCGTCGCGCTGCCGCGGCGGGAGCGGATCGTCTCCGACCTCGGCGCGGCGGAGGACCGCGATGCGGCGGGAGAGCCTGCCTTCGCGCTGGATATCGGCACCACGACGCTGGCGCTGGCGCTGGTCTCACGGAACGGCGGGAAAATCATCCGCGCCGTTACCGGCGTCAATCCGCAGCGCGCGTTCGGCGCGGACGTGATGAACCGGATCGGCGCTTGCCGGGCAAACGGCCCCGCGCCGCTGCAGACGGCGGTTCTTGAGGCTGTGAAGGAGCTTCTGCGGGAGCTGGACGCGCCTTATGTCGATACGATGTATGTTGCGGGCAACACCACCATGCTGCACCTGTTTTTCGGCGTGGACTGCTCCGCCATGGGCGCGGCGCCCTACACGCCTGTTTTTCTTGCGTCGAGAACCGTCCCCGGCGCGTCGCTCGGCCTTGACGGGGTCGGGCAAATCGTTTCTCTTCCCTGTGCGGCTGCCTTTGTCGGGGCGGATCTGACGGCGGGACTGAATCTTGTGGGGCTTCCTCCCGCGGGAAAATATCGTTTGCTGGTCGACCTGGGCACCAACGCGGAGATCATCCTGTTTTCAGAGGATTCCGCCCTCTGTACCGCTGCGGCGGCGGGACCCTGCTTCGAGGGCGCGAATATTTCCTGCGGCATGAGCGCGTCGGAGGGGGCGATCTGCGCCTATTCCTCCGGCGGGTATACCACCGTCGGAGGCGCGCCCGCTGCGGGGGTCTGCGGCACGGGGCTGGTTGACGCGGTCGCCGCGCTGCTCGAAAACGAAACGATCGACGAGGCCGGGTATCTTGAGGGCGGCTCTTATCCGCTCGCCCCCGGCGTGACTCTTACGCAGGAGGACGTGCGGCAATATCAGCTTGCAAAGTCCGCGGTCTGCTCCGCCATCCGGACGCTTCTTCTGCGGCAGAGCGTGGAATATGATGAGATTGACGCGCTGTATATCGCGGGCGGTTTTTCCGCGAAGATCAATATCGAAAACGCGGTGAAAACCGGGCTTCTGCCTCGGGAGCTGGAAGAAAAATGCGTCGCTGTGGGCAACAGCAGTCTTCTCGGCACGGTGAAGTTTGCCGCGGAGCAAAACGACCTTTCCGTATTTCTCGGCAATATGCAATACGTCGATCTGGCGGCGGATCCGGTGTTTTCCGATCTGTTTATTGAAAATATGTTATTCGGGGGCGATGATTTATGACGGAACGCGAACGGTTTATCAAAGCGCTGCGGCGCGAGCCCATCGAAGGGCATTGCCCCACCTTTGAGCTGGTGTTTTATCTGACGCTGGAAGCGTTGGGCAGGATCCACCCCTCGCATCTGCATTTCTCGCAGTGGAAGCAGATGAGCGATAAAGAGCGCCGTCTGCAGACCGAATATCAGGCGGACACTTATATCGAAACGGCGGAAAAATATCACCACAGCGCGATCTTTGTCCATCCCAATCCCGGCGATTTCGACAGCACGGTGCGCCTTCTGGAGACGATCCGCGAAAAAACCGGGGACCGGTATTATCTCACGATGCACGGGGACTGCACCTTCGATATTCCCGACGGCGACCATATGATGGAGTTTTCCGAACGGATGTATGAGGACGAGGACGGCCTCAAGGCGGAAGCGCAGAAAAGAATGGAACAGAGCATCCGTTACGCCGAGAATATGGCGAAGCACCCGGGGCTTCTGGACGGCTTCACGCTCTGCTCGGATTATTGCTTCAACGTCAACCCCTTTTTCTCGCCGACCCAGTTCTCCGAGTATATCGCGCCCTACCTGCAGGGTGTGATCAGGGCTTACCACGAGATGGGGTTTTATTCGATCAAGCATACCGACGGCAATATTATGCCCATTGTCGACCAGATGATCCAGTGCGGGCCGGACGCGCTTCACTCCCTCGATCCGCAGGGCGGTGTGGACCTCGCCGTGGTCAAACGGCTCTACGGCGATCGGGTCGCCCTTTGCGGCAACGTCAACTGCGGCCTTCTGCAGACGGGCACCGAAGAGGAAGTGATCGCCGATACCCGCCGCGCCCTCCGGGACGGCATGAACGGCTGGGGATATATCTTCTGTACCTCCAACTGCGCCTATACCGGCCTTGCGCTGGAACGCTACGAGCTGATGAACCGCATATGGTGGGAGGAAGGCAAATACTGATTTGTCGGGGTCTTCGACCTCGACATGAATTCGGAATTCGGAATTCGGAATTCGGAATTTCGGTGCGGTCGCAAGCGACGCGCCGTTTTAGAGG
>CACYHJ010000347.1 GCA_902774165.1 Oscillospiraceae bacterium | reverse complement strand
CTTCCCACAATAACGCGCGGCGCGTTCCCCACCGGGAGCGCGCCGTTCCGCGTCCTGCCGCGTCGCGCTTCAGGCAGCGCGGACCCGCGGTTCAGATGTTCCATTCCGCCAGCACGTCTTCCGTGCTTCTGCCGGTAAAGAAACCGACCGCCTCCGCCAGCACGTAGATCACGCCGAGAAAATAACTGATCCATACGATCGGGAATTTCAGCATCCTGGCGCCTCCTTTCCTTGTTTCATCTGTTTCATCATATCCGATCCCGGCGCGAAAGTCGACCAACCGCGCTTTACAAATCAAAAAAAACGCGTCAACCCGGCTTTACGACAGGTTTTTTCTGTGACAAAAAGCGGAGGTTTTCCGGAAAATCATGCCCGTCTGTTCTTGACGGAAAAGCGCAAATGTGGTATCTTAAACATGGGAAACAAGGCGCTGTTCTGAACGTGGGCGCGGAATGCGGGGAAGAGGTCGATGCGGGTTTCTGCCGTTCTGTTGGATATTGACGATACGCTGCTGGATTTTCACGCCGGGGCGCGGGAGTCGATCCTGCGCGGGTTCGCGGCGTTCGGCCTTCCGTATTCGGAAGCGGTTTTCGAGACGTTCCTGCGGATCAACGAGGGGCTGTGGCGCGAGATCGAGGCGGGACGGCTTACCCGGCCCGGGCTGCACGCGATCCGCTGGATGCGGATCTTCGACGCGCTGGGAATCGAGGCGGACGGCCCCGCGTTTGAGACGGTGTTCCGGCAGGGCATCAACGAAAGCGCGATCCCGGTTCCCGGCGCGCGGGAGCTGCTGGCGTACGCAAAAGAGAAATATCCGGTGTATCTCGCCAGCAACGCCGATTACGCCCAGCAGGAGCGACGGCTTGCCAAGGCGGATCTGCTGCGGTACGTCGACGGGATGTTCGTTTCGGACCGGATCGGCTGCGCAAAGCCCGCCCCCGCGTTTTTTGACGCCTGCGTCGACGGCGTCGGCGTGCCCGCGGAGCGGATTCTGATGATCGGCGATTCGTACGCCGCGGATATTTCCGGCGCGGCGGCGCGCGGAATGCGCACCTGTCTGTTCGCGCCCCGAGGGATCCCGGCGTTTGACGGCGCCGTCCCGGATCTCGTTGTGACGGAGCTGGCCCGGGTTATGGAATCGATTTAGGAGATTTTCTGATTATGAAATATTTTGCGGATATGCATATGCATTCCACCGCGTCGGACGGGACGGACAGCCCGGCGCGGCTGCTGGAAAACGTCCGGCGGCTGGGTTTGAGGTATTTCGCCCTGACCGACCACGATACCACCGCCGGCTGTGACGAACTGGCGGCGCTGGCCCGTCCGGAGGACGGGTTCGTGCGGGGCGCGGAGCTGTCCTGCGCGACAAAGCTGCGCAAGTGCCACATCCTCGCCTACGCCTATGATCCCGGGGCTTCGGCGCTGCGCCAATCCATGGATAACATGAACGTCATCCGCGCGGAAAAACTGTGGCGCAGGCTTGAGATCCTGGAACGGGACTACGGCGTCACGCTGAGCGACGCGTCCAAGGAGAAATTCCGGCAGATCCGGAACGTGGGCAAGCCGCACATCGCCGCCGCGCTGGTCGCCGAAGGATACTGCGGCAGCGTCCGGGAGGCGTTTCAGAACTATCTGAGCAAAATCAAAATGAAAAGCGCCTATCTGACCGCGCAGGAGGGCGTCGAGAGTATTCTCGCCTCCGGCGGGATCCCCGTGTGGGCGCACCCGCTGGGCGGCGAGGACGAGGTGCATCTCACGCCGGAGGAGTTTTATCCCCAGCTGGAGCTGCTGATGGCCTGCGGGATCCGGGGGCTTGAGTGCTATTACTCAAGATACACGGCGGCGGAGTCCGCGTTCCTCGTCGAGACCGCCGCGTCGCGGGGGCTGTATATCAGCGGCGGCAGCGACTACCACGGCAAAAACAAGACGATCCCTCTGGGCACACTGAACGCGGACGGGGAAAAAATCGCCGCCGACCGGCTCACGCTGATCGACGCGCTGAAGGAAAAGGGCGCTTTGCAATAAAAACAGGCATCAGTTCAACTTCGGAAAGGAGATCACACATATGAAAAAAATCATCATCGCCGGCGCGGGGCACGGCGGGCTCGTCGCGGGCGCGCTGCTGGCAAAACAGGGCTTCAAGGTCACGGTTTACGAGGCAAAGACCCCGGATACGGTGGGCCACGATTTCACCGACGTGTTCGACGGCGGCCCTCTGAAGGAGCTGGATATCCCGCTGCCGGAGGATATAACGTATTATCACAACCATCCCATGGCGTACTTCGGCCCCTCGCAGAAAACGAAGCTTGCGTCCGACTCGGTTTCCAACGGGCTGAATCTCGACCGTCAGGCGCTGATCCGCGCGCTCATCGACTATGCCGCGAAGTCCGGCGTCAAAATCGTGTATGAGACCGAAGTGCTCTCGCCCATCATCGAGAACGGCGGCGTGATCGGCGTCGTCGTGCGCAGCGGCGGCCGGGTCCGCACGGTGCTCGGCGATCTTGTGGTGGACTCTCTCGGCTGTGATTCGGTTCTGCGGACCAATCTTCCCGCCTCCGCCGACGTTGAGGGCAGGTTTGCCCGCGGCGAGAAATTCTATGGTTACCGCGCGTTTTATGAAAAAGACGGCGAGGATTCTACCGAATACCATGAGAACCATTTCTTCCACAACGGCGATCCCGGCCTTGCGTGGTTTATGGATTATGAGAATTACTGCGACGTGCTGGTGGGCTCCTTCGACCCGCTGGATCGGGAGCGCATCGACGAGCATATCGCCTCCTTTGAGGTCACCTATCCGGAATTGACCGACCGGATCATCCGCGGCGGTGAGTTCGCGTCGATCCCGATCCGCAGGCCCATCGGCAGGTTTGTCCTCAAAGGCTTCGCCGTGATCGGCGACAGCGCCGCCATGACGATTCCCCTGATCGGCTCCGGCATTGACAACTCCATGCTGGCGGGCAAAATCCTTGCCGAGGTGCTGATCGCCTCCGGCGGCGACTGCTCCGTCGCGGGCCTCTGGCCGTATCAGGCGCGGTATTTCCGGACGGTCGGCGCGAAGATGGCGAAGATCGACAAGCTGCGCGAAATCGTTGCGCTCATGACGCCGGACGACGTGGATTTCCTGCTGGACAACGGCGTGCTGACCACCGAGGATATCAATTCCGCGACCGGCGGCGGACTCAAGCTGAACGCGCAGAAAATCGCCGAAAAGGCGTATCGCGGCAAGTCAAACCTTCCGCTTCTGGGCAAGGTCGCGCTGAAGGCGCGGCAGGGCGCGGTCATCGAGACCCATGCGCTCAATATTCCGGCTCAGGATCAGGGCACGCTTCGGGACGGGCTCGTTGCATACCAGCAGGCCCTTTCCCTGCATG
>CACYHJ010000346.1 GCA_902774165.1 Oscillospiraceae bacterium | reverse complement strand
CAGGGCTCCACGCCGCCCTGGTTGCCGATCTGGGACAGGATGGCAGCGGATTCTTTATCCATCTCCGCGGTCAGGATGTTGTCGTATTCGCCGGAAGCGGCGGTCACGACCTTGACTTCCACGCCGGTCTGCTCGGTGTAGGTCTTGGCAAGATCCTGCCAGGCCTGATCGGCCTCGGGCTTGAAGTTGAGGTAATAGACTTTTCCGCCGTCGGCGGAGGGCGCGGCAGTCGCTTCGCCGATGTCGGGTTTGGTGGTTTCGCCGCCGTTTTTGCCCGCGCAGGCGGCAAAAGCGAAGACGATGCTCAGCGTGAGCAGGATGGCAAGGAGCTTTTTCATGAAGATTCTTCCTTTCGGTTTTTTTTGTATTTTCACGCCGTGAGGGCGGAAATACCGGTGGTCACCCGCTGACTTTTTTTACGCTTTCCCCCTTGCGCAGCGCAGCCGCAAGGGTGACGTGACGGTTGATCGCCTCGCCGCGGATGATGGCGACCAGCATGGATACGGCGGTGCGGCCCAATTCCTCCGCCGGCTGAACCAGAGTCGTAAGCGCGGGAACGGTGTACTGAGAAACGGAGATGCCGTCGATGGAGATCACGGAGACGTCTTCCGGGACGCGCAGGCCCGCGTCGAAAAGCGCTCTCACGGCGGCCAGCGCCATGGTATCCGCCGCGGCGAACAGCGCGGTGAATCTCGCGCCGGAGGCGACAAGCCCGGCGGCCGCCCGGTAGGCGCCGTGCAGCGAATAACCGCCGGATTCCGCGGTGAGCGCGGGGTCCGCGGGGATCCCCGCTTTCGCCAGCGCGTTTTTATAGCCCGCGTACCGCAGCTCGCCCACGCTGCCGTCTTTGGCGCAGGACAGCAGGATCGCGACGTCCCGGTGGCCGTTTTCGATCAGATAGCTTACCGCCGTTTCCGCCTCCCGTTCGTCGTCCACGGTGACGGAGGAATAGGCGTCCTCCGCCAGCGTGCCGAAGCTGTTGCGGTAGGTGCAGCAGACGAAGGGCACGGTCAGCAGCGCGGTTTGGGCGGACGTGTAATCGCACCTGCCGCCCAAAAAGATCAGTCCCCGCAGATTTTTGCTGCGCGCCAGCGTCTCGCCGGCCAGCAGCTCATCCTCGTCCGTATTGATCTGATGGAGCACGAACGTGAAGCCCTCGTCCTCCGTCGCATTTTCAATGGCGCGGATCACGGCGGTGAAAAAGATGTTGCCCACGCCCTTTACCACGATGCCGATGGCGTCAGAAGGGCGGCGGACGAGATCCCGGGCGGCGCCGTTCGGGACGTAATGGTGTTCCTGCGCCGTCTGCAGTACCTTACGGCGCACCTCATCGCTTACGTCCGGGTGGCCGTTCATGGCGCGCGATACTGTGCTGACCGAAACGCCGCACAGCTTTGCCAGCGTTTTGATATTCACCCTACAACACCTTCAGCCGGTAAACGGAAAAATTTTTGTCTGTTTTTTTGATACGTTTGGCATGATTTGTGTGAAATCGTTTCCGGTATCGTTTCCGGGAACGTTTCCAATGATAAGATAGCAAAAATAACGCGGATTGTCAAGTGTTTTTTAAAAAAATGCAATTATGAAAAGAACCGCGTTGAAAATGACTTTCATTCGGAACCGGGCAGATCATTGCCGTTTTTCCTTTATTCTTCTGTACTTGTTCTGATTTTGTGTACATTGACCGGATCGGAACAAAAGATTTATATTCCCATGTAATCCCGCTTCATCCGCATAAACGTGGCGTCGTGGTCTGTTTTTGAATAACTGTTCCGGTCCTCTCCGCAGATCCGGATATGCTCTGCGTATTTCTTCAGCTTTTCCGTGTATTCCGCAAGTTTATCATACAACCTCTGCTCTGTGGATTTGTGATGACCCCGCCCTCGAACGATTGCTTTCGGATCAAATCCGGTCAGCGAAACGAACTGAACCAGGATCTCTTCCAAATATTCTATATCTGTCGTTGTCTCTGCTGTTGCACCAACTATTGCAGCATTTTTAGCTGTCCGTAATAATAAATAAAATTGGGAGGAAATCAAAATGACAAACGAAGAAAAAAACCTGCTTCAGCGGCTTAAATCCGGAGCGTTGGACGGAATCGTAGGCGATTTGTTAGAAACGACAGGCGGATCTACTGTTTGGTATGTAATAAAGAACGGAATTCCAATACAGTATAAAAAAGGGCTAGGGGGAAGTTTTTTAACGGCAAGGAGAACGAATCGTTTGACGGGGTGCTTCATGTTCTGCATAAATGGGTAACCGATACAGATATCCTTGCGTTTTTAAGGAAACTGGGTTGGCTGATGAAAGATCCTGAAGTCAGGGCGTACAGCGCTAAGTTTAAACCTCGGAAATAATCAACAAATTGTGATTGTTCTCATATGATTGTTTTTCGAGGAACTTGTGAAAACACATTTATCACAGAGTAATGCTGCTGAAAAACGGAAAACCGACGGAGGACGTGGATGCGCTGATTCTTAATATCATCAACAAAGCGGAGGGCAAGTAAATGGACAAGTACATGGTTCTGCATCCCTTCAGGGCTTGTTTGTTTTAATAGTATAAAAACCTGTTTTTTTGCAAAATTACATAATTAATAGTCAATGCAATAAAGAACACTTGTATTGACAAATATCACTCTGTGTGATACAATAAAATAGAACATATGTTCTATTTTATATGGAGATGAGATTCGTGGATTTTGATTTAAGCTTTCTCGGGCTGACCGGTTCGATCGATGAAGAGGTTGCGCAGGCGATTTTTTCCGGCAAGGGCGATATCACCCGACTGCCGTCGAATGAACAAAAGAGCGTCGGGCTGCCCTATGGCGCAACGGTCTATCCCCGCGCGCAAAAGCTTCTGAAAACCGAATGGGACAAAGAGATGCGCCGTCAGGGGATCAACGCTTTTTCTGGGAACTATACGAAGGATCACCCGCCGACGCTGCTCAAAAACAAAAACGCGGAGGTCGTCGCCGCGCTTGCCGCGGAGCTTGCGCCGGAGATCCGGTCGATTTTTGAAGATCTCCCGACTGAAGAGACGTCAGCGACCGAGGAAGCCGACGATACTCCGGAGGATCCGCTGTTCGATCTGCTGTTTGAAAACTACTTCCGCTCCGTCATTTCTGGGGTGAACAATGCTATCGATGCGAAAGCAGACGCGCTCGGCGTAACGGTTGAAGCACTCCCGTTGGACGAATGCATAGCGGCGCTGGACGGATGGGCGGATGAAATGCTCGCGCAGGAGCTTCCCGTAATGACGACCGGGCAGAAGGCAAAGGAAATCTTTTTGCTGTCGCGAAGTATTCCGCAGGAGACGGATTTTTCATCCCGGCCGCATAATCGCGCCAAAGAAGACGCATATCGAAAGCTGTAT
>CACYHJ010000345.1:1461-4845 GCA_902774165.1 Oscillospiraceae bacterium | reverse complement strand
GCCGAATCACTGAACGCCGCCGCGGCTGCGGCGATTCTGATGTGGGAGTTGATGAAACATGCAGTCGGCGCCTGAATACTGGATCTGGCTGCAGACGACGCTGGGCTACGGCGCGAACATCGGTTATCTGCTGGAAGCCTTCGACAGCGCGGAGGGCATTTACAACGCCTTCTGCCGAAAGGAGCTCACGCGCATCGTCTCGCCGGCGCAGCGGTACAAAATGACTTCCATGAGTCCCTCTCAGGTGACCGGCGTGCTGCGCGTCTGCCGCGACCGGGGCTGGAGTCTTGTCACGCCGGACAGCGCGTATTACCCTCGGCTGTTCCGGCAGATGGAGAACAAACCCGCGGTGCTCTACGTTCAGGGCAATCCCGAGGCGCTTCTGAGCGTATTGCCCATCGGCATGGTCGGCGCGCGGAACGCGTCGGATTACGGCCTTGCCGCGGCGCGGGAGATTGCGCGGGATCTTGCCTGTGCCGGCGCGGCGATCATCAGCGGCTGCGCCCTCGGCGTCGATACCGCCGCGCACCTCGGGGCGCTGGACGCGCGCGGGGTCACGGTCGGTTTCCTCGGCACGGCGCTGGGCGTCGATTATCCCGTCGCCAACCGTGCCGTGCGTGAAGCGATCCCGCGGGACGGCGCGCTGGTCTCGGAGTTCCAGCCGGGCGTGCAGGGCAGCCGGACCACGTTTCCCATCCGCAACCGCCTGATTGCCGGGATCTCCCTGGGCGTGGCGGTCGTGGAGGCGACGGAGAAAAGCGGTTCGCTGATCACCGCCACGTGCGCGGCGGACTACGGCAGGGACGTGTTCGCCGTCCCCGCGGAGATTTCAAACCGATCCTTTACAGGCAGCCATCTGCTGATCCGCGACGGCGCGAAGCCTCTGTTCTCCGCGGAGGATATTCTGGAGGAATACGCCTCCAGGGTGGATTTGCCTGTGTTTTCGGCTCCCCGGAAACCGCCGGAGAAAAAAATCCCCGCGGGGGAGGATCTGCCGCCCGTGCCGGCTGCCCGTCCGAAGCCTGTGCGGGAGCCGGAAAAGCGATTGAAACCGGAACCGCGGCCGAAGCCGGAGAAACGGCCGGAGCCGCCGCCGGAGCCGGAAAAACCGACCGGTCCGGCGCAGCTGCCGGGCTACGTCAGCGACGCAGGGAAAGCCGTATACCGGTATCTTGCCGGGAAGGGATCCGCTCCGGCGGACGAGATCTGCGAGGCGCTGAACCTCTCCGCGTCAGCGGTGTTTTCCGCGCTGACGATGCTGGAGCTCTGCGGCGCTGTGCGCAAAACGGAGCAGGGAGCCTTCCTCCCGGCGCAACCTGAATTATGATTATCATTCCGAAAGGGTTTTAATATATGTCAAAGCTTGTCATCGTTGAGTCGCCCGCAAAGGCGAAAACGATTAAAAAATTCCTCGGGCCGGAGTACGACGTCAAGGCCTCCATGGGCCACGTCCGGGATCTCTACCCCTCCCGCCTGAGCGTCGACGTCAACAAGGATTTTGAGCCGAAGTATACGGTGATCAAAGGGAAGGAAAAGCTGGTGGGCGACCTGTCGGCGCTGGTGAAAAAGGCGGACGACGTCTACCTTGCGACGGACCCCGACCGCGAAGGCGAGGCGATTTCCTGGCACCTTGCAACGCTGCTCGGGCTGGACGTCGGCAAAGTCAAACGGGTAAAATTCAACGAGATCAATCAGAAATGCGTGACCACCGAGATTGCGCATCCCTCCACGATCGATATGGATCTGGTCAACGCCCAGCAGGCGCGCCGCATCCTCGACCGTCTGGTGGGGTATACGCTCAGCCCCTTTATCTCCCAGAAGATCCGCCGCGGGCTTTCCGCCGGCAGAGTGCAGAGCGTCGCTGTGCGTCTGATCGTCGACCGCGAGGAGGAGATCAACGCCTTCGTGCCGGAGGAGTTCTGGACGCTGGAGGCGAAGCTTTCCGCGCCGCCGTCGCGCAAGGTGTTCAAGGCCGTGTTCTTCGGCGACGAGACCGGGAAGGTCGACGTGAAGACCGCTCAGCAGTCGCAGTATTATCTCGACCGGCTTGAGGGCGCGGTCTATACCGTTGAAAAAATCAAGAAGGGCGTGCGCAAGCGCCAGTCGCAGCCGCCCTTCACCACCTCCACCATGCAGCAGGACGCCTCCCACCGCCTGGGCTTCACCGCCCAGCGCACCATGCGCGCCGCGCAGGAGCTGTATGAGGGCGTCGACGTGCAGGGCCTGGGCTCCGTCGGCCTGATCACCTACATGAGAACGGATTCCCGCAGAATCTCCGAGGAATCCCGCGCCGCGGGCAACAAATATATCTCCGACACCTTCGGCCCCCATTACCTGCCGGAAAAACAGCGGTATTTCGCCGCTGCCGCCGGCGCGCAGGACGGGCACGAGGCGATCCGGCCCACCATGCCGGATCTCACGCCCGAGCGGGTGAAATCCTCCCTGACCTCCGATCAGTTCCGGCTTTACGAGCTGATCTGGAAGCGTTTTATCGCGAGTCTGATGGCGCCCTGCGTGCAGAATACCGTCAAGGTGGATATCCGCGCCGCCAAACCCGGCGAGTCCGGGTCTTACTGCATGTTCGGCGTGAGCGGCTATTCGGTGAAATTCCCCGGTTATACCGTGCTTTACGACGACCGCGGCGACGACGATACCGAGACCGATCTGCCCGAAATGACCGAGGGCCAGGAGCTGCGCTTCAAGGGGCTTGAAGGCCTCCAGCATTTCACGCAGCCGCCCGCGCGCTACACCGAAGCGTCTCTGATCAAGAAAATGGAGGAGACCGGCATCGGCAGGCCCAGCACCTACGCGTCGATCATCTCCACCATCACCTCCAAGGAATACGTCGAGCGGGAGAAAAAATCCCTGAAACCCACCGAGCTGGGTGTGGTCGTGACCGATCTTCTGCGCTCGAAGTTCCCGAAAATCGTCAACACAAAGTTCACCGCCGGCATGGAGACCGAGCTGGACGAGGTGGAAGAGGGCAAGCTGGATTATATCAAGATGCTCCGTGAATTCTACGACGATTACAACGAGACCCTCGAAAAAGCAAAGGATTCCATGAAGGGCGTCAAGCTGGAGCTCAAAAGCGACATCACCGACATCCCCTGCGACAAATGCGGCAGGATGATGGTGGTCAAGGTGGGCAGGTTCGGCAAGTTCCTCGCCTGTCCGGGATATCCCGAATGCAAAAACACAAAACCGTTTGTCGAGAAAAAGAACGCGAACTGCCCGGTCTGCGGCGGCGACGTTGTGGCGAAAAAGACCAAGCGCGGCTACACCTTCTACGGCTGTTCGAATTATCCCACCTGCAATTTCATGACCTGGGACACGCCCACCGACGGCAAGTGCCCCCGGTGCGGCTCCTCGCTGTTCAAATCCAGA
>CACYHJ010000345.1:0-1442 GCA_902774165.1 Oscillospiraceae bacterium | reverse complement strand
CTGTTCAAATCCAGAGGCGGAGTCGTCAAGTGTTATAAAGAGGGCTGCGGATACGAGAAAAAAGGCGGCCGCGGCAGGAAAAAAGACGACGGAAGCAAAGAAAATGAAACCTGACCGGATCATTGTCGTCGGCGCGGGCCTTGCCGGCTGCGAGGCGGCGTACAGAATCGCCGAGGCGGGGCATCCCGTTACGCTTTACGAAATGAAGCCCGTCCGCTATTCGCCCGCCCATCACAGCGAAAATTTTGCGGAGCTGGTCTGCTCCAACTCCCTGAAGGCGGAGCGTCTGGGCTCCGCGGCGGGGCTGCTGAAGGCGGAGATGCTGCGTCTGGGCAGCATTACCGTTGACGCGGCGTTGAAAACGAAGGTTCCCGCCGGCGGGGCGCTGGCGGTGGACCGGGACGCGTTTTCCGCCCTTGTGACCGAGCGGATCAACGCCCACCCGAACATTACGGTCGTGCGCGAGGAGGTGACGCGGATTCCGGAGGCGGACGCCGTGGTCATCGCCGCGGGGCCGCTGGCCTCCGACGCACTGAGCGGCGCGATCCGTGAAATCACCGGCGGGTTCCTCAGCTTTTTCGACGCTGCGGCGCCCATTGTGACCGCCGAAAGCGTGGATATGCAGTCCGCCTTCGTCATGTCCCGGTATGAGCGGGGCGGTGACGATTACATCAACTGCCCGATGAACAAGGAGGAATACGAGCGTTTCTACGAGGCGCTGGTTTCCGCGGAGCGGGCGCAGCTGCATACCTTTGAAAAGAAAAAAAATATCTACGAGGGCTGTATGCCCATCGAGGTCATGGCGGAGCGCGGCGCGGACACGATCCGGTTCGGCCCGATGAAGCCGGTCGGCCTGCGGGATCCCCGCACCGGCCACCGTCCCTGGGCGGTGCTTCAGCTGCGCAAAGAGAACGCCGCCGGCACCATGTATAACCTGGTGGGCTTCCAGACAAATCTGAAATTCGGCGAGCAGAAACGGGTCTTCTCCATGATCCCTGCGCTGCGGGAGGCGGAATTCGTGCGCTACGGCGTGATGCACCGCAATTCCTTTATCGATTCTCCCCGGCTGCTGAACCGGAACCAGTCCCTGATCGAAAACGAAACCATCTTCTTCGCCGGGCAGATCACCGGCGTGGAGGGGTATATGGAGTCCGCCGCGTCCGGGATCCTTGCCGGGATCAACGCGGTGCGGTATCTTGAGAAGAAGGAGCCGCTGCTGCTGCCGCAGGAGACGATGCTGGGCGCGCTGAACCTGTATATCACCGACCGCACCGTCCGAAGCTTTCAGCCCATGGGCGCGAGCTTCGGCATCCTGCCGCCCCTCGGGAAAAAAATCCGCGACAAGAAGCTGCGGTATGAGGCGCTGGCGGCCCGCAGCATGGCGTATTACGACGCAGAGGTGAGCTTATGAAAATCATCGTCGACGCATTCGGCGGGGACAA
>CACYHJ010000344.1 GCA_902774165.1 Oscillospiraceae bacterium | reverse complement strand
ACGTGTCGCAGCAGGCCGAAACAACGCTGTTTGAAGAAATTTCCGAACAGCTGGCGGAGACGGAGGAGCCCACCGGCGCCCTTCCCACCGAAACAACGGCAATCTTCGCGCCTTCAGAAACCGATCTGCCCTCAGAGACCGATCTTCCCACCGAGCCCCCGCTGCCCTCCACCGAAGAGCCGCAGACCACCGAGGAGCCGACCGCCACCGAGCCGCCCACAACGGAACCGCCGACGACGGAGCCTCCCACGACCGAGCCGCCCACAACGGTTCCCCCGACGACGGTCCCGCCCACGACGAAGCCGCCGAAAATTCTCTATTACGGCGACGTCAACCAGGACTATAAAGTCACCTCCTCCGACGCGCGGCAGATCCTGAGATTCTGCGCAAAGCAGATCAAGCTTTCAAGAAAGCAGTGCGTGATCGCCGACATCAACAAAACAAAAAGCCTGACCTCCGCCGACGCCCGTCTCGCGCTGCGGCTGAGCGCGCGGCTCGGGAAAAAGGTCAAATTCGACCAGACCGTGAAGGACCCCAACAAAATGCTCTCCTCCTACGGCAATTCCCCCTATAAAGCGTCGCTCTCCGGCTTCAGCACCAACATCACCGACACCAAGGTCTTCCCGCGCATCAAGGAGCTGGAGAACTACTGCAAGAAGCTGGGCAGCACCGCCACGTTCTATTATACCGACGTGAACGGAAGATATTACATCTCCTACAACGGCTCCCGCGTCTACCGCACCCAGTGCACCATCAAGGCCCCCTACTGCAAGGCGGCGCTGGTTTATATGGAGAAGAACAATATCTCCCTCAACACAAAGCTCACCCTGACCGCCGGCGCGAAGTGGCGCGGCCACCGGCTCTCCAACTACGCCAACGGAACCAAGTTCACCATCGCGGAACTGATCTCCTGCGCGCTGATTTACAGCGACAACACCGCCTATCAGATGCTGTTCAACTATTTCGGCAACAGCGTGCTCAACAACAGCGCAAAGGCGGCGGGATCCTCCCTGCGGCTGGGCAGCTATATCTTCGGCGAGACCTCCGCGCAGGATATGTCCAAGCTTTATCTGGACATCTATAAATACAAAGGGGCTTACCGTGATTTCCTCTACGCCCAGATGGACACCCGGAACAACACCGGCGCGGACCTGATCGGCGGCGGCATCCCCTCCGGCGTGCGCGTGCTGCACAAATGGGGCTCCGGCGGCAAAATGACGAAGGGCTTCCACGACTGCGGCATCGTCTATACCAAAGTCCCCTTCGTGCTCTGCATGTATACCTCCTTCAACCTCGACCGGTATTTCGACCGGGTCCCCTTCCGCAACATCGCCGCGATGTGCTATAACGTCAACGTCAACGTCGAGTATTGATCCCCCTGCGGGACCGACCGGCGGAAAAACAGACGCCTGCGCCGTCGGAACCGTCCGGTTCCGGCGGCGTTTTTTCAGAGGCTCTGCAAGCGGGTTCAGGCACATGGACGCAGAGGCGGGATATTGACATTTTCCCCCGGGACGAATACAATAAAGAAAAAGGCCAAAGGAGCTTTTTCCATGAAAAAACTGACCTTCGGAACGCCGGAGAAACTGAAGCCCTCCACGTTCTGCAAAGATTTTTCCTATGAGGAGACGCCGGTCGCCTTCGACGCATCGGCGATCACCTTCCGGAAAAAACGCGGCGGCGTGCTTCTTGAATACAAAACGGAGCCGGACGCCCGTTTTTACGGCTGCGGGCTGCAGCTGTGGGAATTCGACCATACGGGCCGTAAGCTGACGATGCGCTGCAACGCCGACCCCTGCACGCCGTCCGGCGATACCCATGCGCCCGTCCCCTTCTTCGTGACAAACAAGGGTTACGGGATCTACGTGGACACCGCCCGTTACGTGGAGTTTTATTTCGGCGCGCAGAAGCCCGGCGACGGCTTTGCGCCGGATGAGAATGATACCGTAAAGCTCACGACGGACGAGCTCTACGCCGCCCGTATGGCTCAGGGCAACACCTACGTTTCGATCTTCGTCCCCAACTGCGAGGGCGTGGAGCTGTACATCATCGAGGGCGACACGATCACCGATATCACCGCGCAATATAACCGGATGGCGGGCGGCGGCCCCGAGGTGCCGGCGTGGGCGCTGGGCGTTCTCTACCGCTGCAACGGCCGGTATTCCGACGGGCAGATCCTCGACGTGGCGAACTATATGCGTGAACGGGACCTGCCCTGCGATATCATCGGCGTGGAGCCGGGCTGGCAGACCCACGCCTACGCCTGCACCTACGTCTGGAACCCGGAAAGATTCCCGGACCCGTCGGGCTTTGTCAAAAAGCTCCGGGACATGGATTATCACGTGAACCTGTGGGAGCACGCCTACGTTTATCCCACCTGCCCGATCTACGACGCGCTGAAGCCCCTGAGCGGCGATTACACCACCTTCCGGGGACTTGTGCCGGATTTCGCCCTGCCGGAGGCGCGGAAAATCTTCGCGGATTTTCAGAAGAACCTGACCGCCCTCGGCGTGGACGGCTTCAAGGCGGACGAGTGCGACGGCAGCGACAACACCGGGGGCTGGTCCTTCCCGAACCACGCGTCTTTCCCTTCGGGGCTGGACGGCGAGCAGTACCACAACCTGATGGGCACGCTGTACGCGCAGACCATGCACGAGGCGCTGGATTTCAAGCCGACCCTTTCCGAGATCCGCGCCATGGGCGCGCTGGCGGCGCCCTACCCCTTCGTGCTGTATTCCGACCTCTACGACCACCGGGCCTTCGTGCGGGCGCTGGTGAATTCCGGTTTCTCAGGCCTGCTCTGGGCGCCGGAGCTGCGGGGCGTACATTCAAGAAAAGAGCTTCTGCGGCGGCTGCAGACCGTGACCTTCTCGCCCCAGTGCCTGATCAACGCCTGGAACTGCGAGAAGATCCCGTGGCTGGACTATGACTGCGTGGACGAGGTGAGGGATATTCTCACCCTGCGGGAGACGCTGATCCCGAAGCTGAAGGCGGCGTTCGACCGCTACCGCGATACCGGCGTGCCGCCGGTGCGGGCGCTGGTGATGGATTACACGGACGACCCGGAAACGTACGGGATCGACGACGAGTATCTGTTCTGCGACGACCTTCTTGTGGCGCCGATCATCGGCGATGAAAGCGATTCAAGAGAGGTTTATCTGCCCGCCGGGCAGTGGGCGGATTTCAATACCGGCGAGCCGGTCCCCGCCGGCCGGTTCACCGTAACGACCGAAGACATCCCGGTTTACAAAAAGATCGGGTGACAGGGAGGAAACGATTATGGGAAAAATCGCGCCGATGTACCGCGGCGTAAAGCTGTTCTGCGCCGTCACAAGTGACAACCATATTGACGTCAAGCACCCCGACCCGTCGAAACCGATGCGGCGGCT
>CACYHJ010000343.1 GCA_902774165.1 Oscillospiraceae bacterium | reverse complement strand
ATATATTCGGTCGACGCCTTCGCGCGCCGGGTCCGCTGGCAGTTGGATACGACGCTGCCCGGCCGGGTCGGCGTCGGAAAACTCCGCTTCGGCGGCATCACCGCCGACCTGATCGCCGAAAACGGCTGCGTCGAAGTGGAAACCGATCAACCCTTCACCCTCGAGGTCAACGGAAAAAGCTTCCCCGTCGCCGCCGGACGGCAGAAATTGACCTTGTAAGGCAAAATCACGGCTGTTGCGATCCCGCTTTCACAAGTTTGTCGGCGGCGGAATGAATTCGTAATCGAGCAAGGCTCCGGCGAATGAGACGGGGGAGGGCCGCTCGCCCGTTTTGCGGAAGCCGACGCGCTCGTACATCTTCTGCGCCGGGAGCAGCGACGCGTTGGTCGTGACGACGATCCTTTGGGGATGATCGGACAGGAGGATCCGGCGTACCGCTTCGCGCAGCTGCAGCGTGCCGTAACCGCGGCGCTTGTATCGGGTCAGTATGCAGTTGTATCCGATCTCCTCGGATTCCGGGCGCTTGCAGGGATCCCAAGTCATGAAACCGGCCGGTTCGCCGTCGATCGTCGTGACGAAGCCGTATTTTTCCGCGATCTCCGGGTGATCGAAGAAGAAGTCGTCGAAGGTCCGCCACGCTTCCCGCCGTTCCGCCGCCCAGCGCGGATCGGATCCGTACGCGTCGGCGAGCATGTCGGCAAGCGTGCCGCGCGGAAACCAGGTGATATTTTTGAACTCGATTTCCATGATGTCACCGGCGGTTAATATAGTGCGGAACGTTTCCTTGTCAAGACCGGCAGGGTCGCGTATGAGGTTTTGCGGCGACGATTTGCGGTTTTGCGCTTTGAATTTCGCCGGGCGGGTGCTATATTGTCGGCGTGGTATGCGAAATGAACGCAGCGGAGGCGAAATGGGGCATTTTTGGGGGAAATAGAAATGAAAAAAGAGCGTAAAAAGCATCTGCGGCGTCTGCGCGACCGCGCCGAAAAACGCCGCGCGGAACGTCATCGCGACACCGTCGAAGGGGTGCTGCGCATCGCTCCCGGCGGCTACGGTTTCGTCAAGACCGCCGGTGCCGACGGGCAGGAGGGCGAGGTCTTCGTCCCCGCCAAGTTCGTGAACGGCGCGCTCGATCGGGACCGCGTCGAGTTGGAGATACTGCCGCCGCGTCCCGGGCACCCCGAGGACTCCGCGCGCGGTCCTGTGGGCCGCGTCTCGAAGATAATCGAACGCACCCGGGAAGAACTCGTCGGCGAAGTGCTCGCCGGCGGGGTGGTGCGTCCGCTGAACCCCCGGATGCCCGAGAGCGTCCGTCTGCGCGGCTACCGCAAGGGCGCCAAGGTCGGCGACTGGGTTCGGCTCAGCCTCAAGCCCGGGGGCGGCGAATTCGACGGATCGGTGCGGCAGGTGCTCGGCAGGGCAGGGGAGATCGCCGCCGACCTCGACGCGGTGATGGCGGAGTTCGAACTGCCGCCGCGTTACGGCGAAGCCGACGATCAGGCGGCACTCGCCATCGTGCCGCGCGAGATCGAACGTCGGGAGTATCCCGATCTCACCGTGCTGACCATCGACCCCACGGACGCGAAGGATTTCGACGATGCCCTTTCCGTGACTCCCGGCGACCGTCCGGGGGTGTTCGAAGTGGGCGTCCATATCTCCGACGTGGATCGCAGTATGGACAGGTTGGTGGCGCTGTTCTACGAACAGCTTTTCCGCATACTGATCAAGACCAAAGAACGGAAAAACCAACCGTTCTATCCGGTACATGTAATCCTCGACGATTTCGCCTGCGGCTGCAGAGTGGCGGACTTCGAAAGCATCATATCGGTCATCCGATCCAGGGGCATCTATGTCAGCACCGTCATTCAGTCCATCGCACAGTTGGAGACGAAGTACAAGGAGCGAAGTTCCACGATCGTGGAGAACTGCGATACCGTGCTGTATCTCGGCGGGAACGATCCGCAGACGGCACGCCTGATCGCGGAACGCGCCAACAAACCTGTTCACGAAATCCTGTCCATGCCGGTGGGCGACATGCTGCTGATCCAGCGTGGACAGCCGGTGAGAAAGGTGAAGAGATATGCGCTGGAAGAACACTGCGAAGTGATCGACCGAGCCTCAGAGAGACGGGAAGAGATGACTGGAATGGAGAACGAGGGCATCTGCGTGTAGAGCGCGGGTGTCCTCGTTTTTTACCGTGTAGGCTTTGGATTATTTACTTGTAAGAATGGATTCCAGTTGATATAATAGAGATATGAGAGTATGATATGTACGAGCGTTACCACGTCGAGCGCATCGAGAACGCCTTTGAGGACATCGACGCGCTGGTGATGGAACGCAAAGGCACGTAACGGGAGGGTCTGAATATGTGCTCAAAGGAAGCCCTGAACTCCGTGCTTGACCGGATGAACACTCAGTTGCAGGCGTTGTTTGGCGCACACCTGAAAAACACCATATTGTACGGCTCCTATGCGCGCGGGGACGCGGATGATGAATCCGACGTGGACGTGCTCGTTCTCGTCGATCTGCCCCGCGAGGAGATCGTGCGCTATCGCAGACCCGTGGCGACGATTGCCAGCGAATACCTGTTTTCAGACAATGTACTGATCGCGCCGATCATCGAGAACCAGAGCTTCTATGAGCAGCACCAGGCGGTCCTGCCTTTCTACAGAAACATTGCCCGCGAGGGGGTGCGCATCGGTGCCTGAAAATACGGCGAAGGACTTGTCCAAATATCGCTTTGAAAGAGCCGAGCAGATGTTGAAGGCCAGTAAGATTGCCTATGCGGAGCAGGACTGGGTGACCGCCAACAATCGTGCCTATTACTGCTTCTTTCACGCCATGCGCTCCGTTCTGACGCTGGACAACACGGATTTCAAGAGGCACTCTGCCGTGATTTCCTGCTTCAACCAGCGCTACGTCGCAACCGATCTCTTTGATCGCAGCTATGGCGCGAAGTTCGCCAATGCCTTCACCGTCCGCAATCACAGCGACTACGATGATTTCTACCTTTTCAGCACGGAAGAAACCATTGCGCTGATACAGGACGCGGAGCAATTTCTCGAAGATGTTCGGGTTTTCCTTGCAAAGAAGGGTGTTTTCTGAAGCTTGACACCGCAGAAGAGGTCTACAGACGCAGATATAAATTGGTTCCTGGCTGAACATTGGTAAGGATGAGGTCGCCGGTTCGAATCCGGCCATCAGCTCCATTGAAATCCTGCAAATTCTTGCAGGATTTCACTTTGTTTTGGTTGTTTTTGCAGGATCTGGCATCAGCGTCCTGCAAAATCGGAGACCTCTTTTTCGTTTTACCCGTTTTCTGCACAAAATCAGCCTGAATCTGCCAATCCATAGAGATTTGCCACGGGAGCGGCGGTATTATAATTCTGTCTCCTGCC
>CACYHJ010000342.1 GCA_902774165.1 Oscillospiraceae bacterium | reverse complement strand
GCGGCGGGCGCGCAGGCGGCGACCGTTATGGCGATGCGCACGGCGTACGATAACGCCGAGGAAAGCGCGGCGAAGCTCGAAACGGCGATCAACCGCCGCCGTCTGTTTGTGATCTCTATCGCCGCAGGCAAGACGACGGAATGGATCGGCTCGTTTCTCGCGCCGGACGTCGCCGTGGCGCGGATTTTCCCGAACCTGAACGCGCAGGTGAAAGCGGCGGTTTCCGCCTACTGCGGCAACCGGAACGTCACGCCGCAGCAGCTTGCTCTGGTGGATGAGATCTGCCGCAGCTTCGGCGCGGCGTTCGCCGTCCCGGAGGACAAGATCGGCATTTTCGGCGTGCTGGGCGGCTGTGCCCCGGCTTACACATTCCTGTACATCAGCGCGCTGGCGTCCGCCGCAAAGGAGGCCGGATTCGACCCCGCGCTGGCGCTTGAGGTCGCCGCAAAAATGACGGAGGGCTCGGCGAAGCTGCTCGCGGCCTCCGCAGACAGCCCGCAGGAGCTGGTCCGGAAGGTCTGCTCCCCCGGCGGAACGACGATCGAGGGCGTGAAGAGCCTTCAGGCAGACGCGTTTGAGCAATCGGTCGGCAGGGCGTTCGCCGCCTCGCTGCGCAGAGACGCGGAGCTGTCAAAATAACCTCAGGCGCGGTTGGCGTTCCACCAGTTCACAAGGTTTGCGATCCCCTGCTGGATCATATCAAGCGAGGCAGTGATGTCCTCGCTTTTATAATAGGTCAGGTCGAGCACGCAGGCGTCGATCACCCCGCAGATGATAAACGTGATCATAGAGGCGGAAACCTGGTCGAAGCCCTCCCGATTGTCCCTCAGAATCGCCTCGCCCAGCTTGACCTTCAGGTTCATGCAGAATTCCGCCGCAAAGGGAGACGCCAGCAGTTTTTTATAAAAAACAATATCCTTATTGAAGAAAGCGACGACGGACTTCACACTGTCCGCCGGGTCGGCGATGATTTTCGCGATATTCATATCTCCGGCGGAGGCGATCATCTCCTCAAAAATCTCCTCCTGCCATTTTTCCTTACAGTCGTAGATATCAAGGAAATGCAGATAAAACGTGCTTTTGTTGATATCCGCCCGTTCGCAAAGCTCCTTGACCTTGATCTGGTGAACTTCTTTTTCCGTCAGCAGCGACGCCAGGGCGGTATAGATGCTTTTCCGGGTTCTGCGGACGCGCCTGTCCTCCATTGTTTCACCACCTGTTCGATCATCAATGACGTTCTTCATTATATCGAAAAACAGACCGTTTGTCAACCTTTGCCACCCCGTCAGGCGGAGGGACCGCCGGTGTTTTTGTATCTTTTATGTATCTTTTATTTTGTTTTATCTTCTGAATTATATTGCAATTTGTTAAAAATTTATGTATAATATTAATATTAAACCCCGTTTCGGGGAAATTCAAGCAGGACGGAGAAAGAGAATGAGAAAACCTTACCGATTGGCTGACCATCAATGTCGTTTTGTGAAGATATTCCCGCTTTATTCGTCGGAGATCCCAGACGCGCTTTATTACAACCCGGACACCGTCCCGGATCTTACGGACTTTCCTTATCCGCTGCCCTCGCCCGCCGCGGCGTACACCTGCGAGGCGTACACCGAAGACGGCGCCCGCTGGCTCGGCGCGGAGGGCGGCCTTGCCCGCGTCGACCTGAACGCGGAGCGCGCGCAGGACCGGATCATGTATTTCTGTTCGGACCGCTGGCTTGCCGACGACGCCGTCCGGGCGCTTTACGCCGAGGGCAATACCCTTTGGGCGCTGTGCAAGACCGGCGTTTCCCGAATCGAAATGCGCGAGATCTCCTGCGAGCACAAGGCGGAGCTTCTGACGCAGGAATCCCTGCGGTACGTCGACCGCAGAGGTCTGGTCTCCAACCAGTCGCTGCGGGAGCTGCGGGATCTTGATTCCGTGCGCGGCGACACCCTTTCGGACAACGACGGGGGCTTTACCGCCGCCTTTGCCGTCGGGGAGATTCTGCATTACGCTTATTTAAAAAGAAAGCTCGGCGAGGCCGCGGCCCGCACGCAGGACGTGAAGGCCTGCGCGCTCAGGGCGGCGGAAGCCTGCCTGCTGACGCTGAACGTCTCCGGCCGGGGCGACGGATTCCCGGCGCGGACCTACGCCGTCGCCAGCGAAAGGATCCCGGACGACGGGCTGTTCTATCAGAAACGCGCCGACGGCTTCGCCGTCTGTCTCGACACCCGGGACGCGCGGGAGCGCGGGATTGTCGGGAAAAAAGTCAGATGCGACGCGCCGGTGCCGGACCGTCTTGCAAGGCAATACCGGGACCCGGGCTATAATGACGACGACGTGATCTACAAGGGCGACACCTCCAGCGACGAGGTCACCCTGCATTTTCTGAATATGCTGTTCATGTTCGACCATCTGTGCGTGGGCGACGACGAGCTGCGCACTTTAGTGGTTTCCTCTTGCGAAAATCTGCTCAACCATATCATCGACAACGGCCTTGTCGTTCGCGAAATGGACGGCAAGCCCACCACCTGGGGCCGCTGGGATCCGGAGTACTTCAACACCGAAGTCGGCTGGGCGGACGCGTGCCTGAATTCCGCGCAGATCCTGATGTATCTGAACGTGGCGGAGCATATCTGCGGGAAACGCGAAAAATGGACGCTCTGCCGCAGACAGCTGATCGCGAAATACCATTACGACGAGCTGCCGGAGAAGCATCTTGACCGCTTCACCCACGCGTCCTACGCCATGGGCGCAGACTGCGACGAGGAAATGATGTACGGCGACAATATGCTGGCGGTGGTCGCGTTCTACGGGCTGATCACCCTGGAGACGGACCCGGAGCAGAAGGCGAAATACATCCGCGGCCTGCGCAGCTGGGACCATTCCCTGCTGCGGGAGCACAACCCCGGCTACCGTTTTCTGTGCATGATGGCAGACCCGGATTATCCGGACGACATGGACGGAATCGCGGAGTGGTTTTACCGCATGCCCGTCAGCCGTCTCGCCTCTCAGGTCCGGCTCGACCGGGCTGACGTGCCCGTGCGGATCGGACTGGGCGGATACACCTCCACCGACTGGCTTCTGGAGCCGGACGAGACCGCGATCACGAAATACGACAGAAATCCCTACCGCTATGAGCCGATGTCTGAGGGCGGCAATTATCTGGAGAGCTGCTATCCCTACACCTTTGCGTACTGGTTCGGAAAATATTTCGGAATTATCGAATAAACGGGAGAGAGAATTATGAGCAATCAAAAGAATATTCACCTGATCGGATCCGCCCATCTCGACCCGGTATGGCTCTGGCGCTGGCCGGAGGGCTGCGCCGAGGTGCTGCAGACCTTCCGCTCCGCGCTGGACCGGATCGAGGAATACAAGGACTTTGTAGAATACAAGGACTTTGTATTCACCTGTTCCTCCGCCGCCTATTACAAATGGGTCAAGGAGATCGATCCCAAGCTGTTTGCGCAGATCCGAGAGGCGGTCCGCGCCGGACGCTGGGTCCCCGTCGGCGGCATGTGGGTACAGCTGGACTGCAACATGCCCTCCCTTGAGAGCTTTGCGCGGCAGATGCTATACTCCCAGAAATTCTATTATGAGAATTTCGGCGTTCTGTGCAAAACCGGCTATAACGTGGACTCGTTCGGACATAACGGCATGCTGCCGCAGCTGCTGAAAAAGGGCGGCATGGTCCAGTACGTCATGATGCGCCCGGACAAGAACGAAAACCCCGGGATGCCCGAGGGGCTTTTCTGGTGGGAGAGCAGCGACGGCTCGCGGGTGCTCACCTTCCGGATCCCGGAGAGCTACACCTGCCACGGCAGCGAAAATCTCAGGAACAGGCTTGCTCAGCTGCGGGATATGGCGGCGAAAGCCGACCACGGCATGATGATGTTCTACGGCGTCGGCAACCACGGCGGCGGGCCGACCAAAGCCGATATCGAATACCTGACCAACAAGGCGGAAACCGCGCCGCAGGAGGATCTCAGATTCTCCTCCCCCGACGCGTATTTTACGGAAATGCTGCGGACCATGGCGGACTACCCCGTCTGGAAGGGCGACATGCAGCACCACGCCAGCGGCTGCTACTCCGCCACGTCCCTGATCAAGGCCGGCAACCGCCGCGCGGAGAACGATCTCTACGCCTCCGAGGTCTGGGACACGATCTCGGCGAAGAAGTTCAACGTCGAACCCTCTTCTTCGGATTATGAAAAAGCGTGGCAGAAGCTGGCGTTCTGCCAGTTCCACGACATTCTCGGCGGATGCTCCGTCATGGAGTCCTATACCGACACCGCGGATTTTCTCGGCTACGCCGAAACCGTCGCCGCGGAAAAGAAGACGAACGCGCTGCTGCGTCTGTCCTCGGAGATCGACACCTGGATCGACGGGGTGTCGGAGCCCCGCATATCACGGTTCCCGTGCGCGTCCGGGGCCATGCGGAGCGTGTTTACGACAAGGACGGCAATCCCGTCGTATTCGCCAACGTGCGCTCCTCCCGCTCCAACGACAGCCATAAAGACGCGGTGATCCTTGCCCGGCTTCCCGCCTTCGGCTACAACACCTACTGGCTCGGCTACGAAGACGACGGGAAAGAAAAAGCGGCGTCGCCGATCCGTGCAGGAGAAGACTGGATCGAGAACGAGTATCTGCGCGTGGTATTCGACCGCAGCTCCGGCGCGATCGTCCGCCTGGTCGAAAAAGAATCCGGCATCGACTTCGCGAACGGGAAAAAGCTGGGCGTGCCCGCCGTGCTTGAAGATGAAGGGACCGACACCTGGGCGCACGGAGTCTTCCGGTTCCAGAATGATCTGTGCGATATGGAATGCGCAGAAGCCAACGTCGTCGAATCCACCGGCGCCCGCGCCGTGATGCGCATAAAATATACCCATGAAAAATCTTATCTCTCCTGCGACTATATTCTGGGCGCCGGACAGAAGACGCTGCGCGTCAAGGCAAAAGCGCTCTGGCAGGAAAAGTTCAGAGACGTGAAAATCCGCTTCGATCTGGGCGGCGAGGATCCGAAAGCCGTCTATGATATGCAGGGCGGCTTCATCGAGAAAACGGCCGACGGCTGCGAGGAGCCCGCGCAGAAGTGGGGCGCCGTCAACGTCTCGGTCAACGGAGAACGGCGCGGCCTGGCGATCATCAACAACGGCAGATACAGCTACGACTGCGAGGGCACGAGAATCGCCATGATGGCGCTGCGCAACGTGATATTCGCCGACCACTATTCCCACCGTCCCGCGGCGGACTTCAATTTCACCGACGAGGGCATGACCCGGTTTGAATACGGCATTTACGTGCATACCGGCGAAACGGCACGTTCCGACGTGGCGAAAGAGGCGAATATCTTCAACGTCCGTCCCGACGTGGTGCTGGCGGGCTACCACAAAGGCGCAAGCCCGCAGAAGGACAGCATGATCCGCATCGACAGGGACAACGTCGCCGCCGACGCGCTGAAATTCGCCGAGGACGGCAGCGGCGCGGTGATCCTGCGGCTCAACGAGACAAAAGGGCTGCGCACGACCCGCGTCAGCGTGATGAGCCGGCTCTTCTCCTGCGCATTTTATACCGATTTCGGCCCGAATGAGATCAAGACCTTCCGCATTGAGAAAAACGGCAAGGTATACGACGTCAACTTCCTTGAAGACACCTATAAATAATCGTGTTCAACAGACAGATCAAAGGAGAATCACCGTGAAAAAAACAGCAAAAATCGCCCTGTCCGCCGCGGCGGGCGCAGCGGTCGCAGGTCTCGGCGTCAACATCGCGAAGGCGGCGGCGCTCAAGCCGGAAAAGCAGGATCCCGTCGTCCTGCCGGAGGAGCGCGTGGATCTGGACCGCTACAAAAAGAACCTTTCCGACGCGATCCGCATCCCCACGATCTCGAACCGGGATCACGACAAGGTGGACTGGACGCAGTTTGACCGGTTCCACGCGCTTCTGGAGGAACGGTATCCGCTGATCCACAAGGCGTTCACCAGAGAAGTCGTCTCCGACGCGAGCCTCATGTATTATCTGCCCGGCACAGACCCGGCAAAGGATCCCATCGCCATGCTGGCGCACCAGTACGTGGT
>CACYHJ010000341.1 GCA_902774165.1 Oscillospiraceae bacterium | reverse complement strand
GATTATCACCCCTCGCTCTCGCTTGACGAGCTGACGGAGCAGTTTTCGGATCACACCGGCGAACAGACGCAGATGGATCTTTCCTCCGTGCAGGCGGCGATCCCGACCCCCGCCGCGGAGAGGAGAACGCTTTCCGATACGGTGCGGGTTCCGATCAACGAGCGGTTTATGCCGCCGAAAAAAGAAAACGTCACGGTGTATCTGCCCGGCGGCGATGATTTTTCAAAAGCCGCCAGTCCCGACGCGGACGCCTATGCGTCAGCAAAAATACAGGATGAAATCGACGTTCCGCTGCCCCAGGCTCCCGACGAGGCGATGAGCGCCCCGCCGGCGCCGTTCGGGAAACATAGCGGATATGTGAATATTGATATTGCATATGACGAACCGGAGGAGGATGAGCCGTCCGGGGAAGCTGCGCCGGCAGCGGCGTCTGACCTCGAAGGCCTGCCTTCTGCGGACGCTTCGGTTTCTGCGCGCGTCAAGGATGCGCCGTATTTTGTCTATCTCGGTGAAGTATTCAAAACTTACCTTCTCGCCCAGTATGAGGACCGCCTGATCATCGTGGACAAGCATGCGCTTCACGAACGGATCCTGTTCAACGAGATCCGTTCCCGCGGGGCGTGCGCCGCGCCGCAGGCAATGCTTCAGCCGCTCAGCGTCCGTCTTGACAAGCGGGAATACGCTGCGGTGATCGAGAATCTCGACGCCTTTGAAAAATTAGGCTTCAGCGTCTCGGATTTCGGCGACGGAGCCGTGCTGGTGCGCGAAGTGCCCATGATGTTCGCGGACGACGACCCTGCCGCGGTGATCTCGGAGCTTGCCGGGGAGCTGATGGCGCATGCAAAGGACCTTGTGACAGAGCGGCTTGACTGGCTTTATCATTCCGCGTCCTGCCGCGCCGCGATCAAGGGCGGATCCGATATTATCAAGGAGGACGCCGTTCTCCTCATTGAAAAGGTCCTGACGGACGACAGTCTGCGCTATTGCCCGCACGGCAGGCCGGTTCTGATCGAACTGAGTGAAAAAGAACTGGAAAAACAGTTCGGGAGGATCCAATGAGCGAGCAGCGCATCCCCGTCGTCGCCGTCCTCGGTCCCACCGCCGGCGGAAAGACCGCGCTTGCCGTGACGCTTGCGAAACGGTTCGGGGGAGAGGTCGTTTCCTGCGATTCCATGCAGATCTATAAAGAGCTGTCGGTTTCCACCGCCAGGCCGACGCCGGCGGAGACCGACGGCGTGCCGCATCATCTGATGGGCTTCCTGAGCATCGAAAGCAGTTACAGCGTTGCGGATTACGTCACCGACGCCGGACGGGTGATTGAGGAAATCAACCGGCGCGGCAGAAGGGCGTTTCTCTGTGGCGGAACAGGGCAGTACGCCGACGCGCTTCTCGACGGCATGCGGTTTGAAGGCGAGGCCGGCAGCGCCGAAAAAAAGGCGGAGCGTGCCGCTTTCTATTCGGAAAACGGCCTTGCGGCTCTTACGGCGCGTCTGAGAAAAGCGGACCCGGATGCCGCCGGACAGATCGACGTGAAAAATCCGAAGCGCGTGCTTCGGGCGCTGGAGATCGTCGAAGCCCTCGGAACGCCGCTGCGGGACTATCATCAGCGAAATCTTTCTTCGCAAAGTCCGTACAGAAGCTTGAAAATCGTGATTGATTTCAAAGACAGAAACAATCTTTATGAAAGAATTAATCTTCGCGTTGAAAAAATGCTCTCGGATGGGCTTGTCAAAGAAGCGCGGGAGATGTATAATAGAAATATTATCGCTACGGCGTCGCAGGCGATCGGCTGCAAAGAGCTGACGGCATATTTTGAAGGGGAAAAGTCGCTGGAGGAGTGCGCGGACCGGATCCGCCGCGCGACGCGGCGCTACGCGAAACGGCAGCAGACCTGGTTCCGAAGGGAACGGGACGCGCATTTCGTTTATGCGGACGAAGAGGACGTCTGCGCGCGCAGCATTGCCCTGTGCGAACAGTTTTACGGGGAGGAGGTACCGCAATGAAAAATCACAGAAACAGATTTCGGCTGGTCGTGGGTCTGCTTGCCGTCATTACCGTGCTGACGGTGGTGATCCAGATCTTCCGCGGGCAGGGGAAAAGCGTTTCCCACGTTACGACGGTCTCCGCCGTGGAATATGAAACCGTGGAAACCATGATCTACGCGGTTCGCAAGGAGTATATCATCGAGGGAATCGAAAACGCCTTCCTTGTCCCTCTGATCGCGAACGGAGACCGGGTGGCGCGCGGGGAGACCATTGCCGCCGCGTTCCCCAGCGACGAGGCGGCCCGCAGTTATACGGAATATCTTGAAAAAACCGAGGAGATTGAGTACTATAATCGGCTCTCCTCCTATTCGCTTTCACAATATACGGACTTTACGTCCCTGACGGACAATACCTATGCGGCGGTTTACGCGCTGTCCGCTCGCACCCATACGGGGGATTGTCAGGACATGGAATCGCTGCTGTCGGATTTTCGCTCCGCGCTGACCGCGAAGCAGACCGCCTCCGGCGCCTCGTCTGACTTTACGGCAAAAATATCCCAGCTGCGGGTTGAGGCGGACGACGCGCTTCGCAATGCCGGCAGCTTTACCTCGATCGCCGCTGCGGAGAGCGGGTATTTCTACGCGGACAGCGACGGATTTGAGAACGTGCTGACCTACGACGATATTTCTTCGATCGGCGTGAACGATATCGACGGCGCTTTTTCCGCGCTGCCGGAGGACCGGACCGCCGGCGTCATGGGCCGTATCGTCAACTCCTTTGACTGGTATTTTGTCTGCGCGCTGGATCAGAGCGTCGCCAATACCTTCGCCATCGGCGACAAATACGAGGTTGAGCTGCCATATAACGCGGTGGATCCCTTCAAGGCCGAGGTTTACCGGATCAACGACGCAACGGGCGACCGGGCCGCCGTCGTGTTCCGCGTGCGGGACGTGAGCACCCAGCTCGCGTCGCTGCGTTCCTCCTTTGCAGCAATCCGTCTGCATGCGTACAGCGGCTATAAGATCCCCAGCGAGGCGATCCGCATCGTCAACGGTCAACGGGGCGTATTCATATTAAGAAATAATATCGCGAATTTCCGCACGTTTGACGTTCTGTATTCGACGGATGCTTATACGATCGTCGACCGCTGCCGTGACGAAAACGGCGAGTATGTGGATTCCGTCAAAATCGACGATCCGAGCGGCGAGAAGGATGAAAACGGAAATCCGAAAAAAATCACGATCAGCTGTCTCAAGCTATACGATGAGGTGATTACGGAAGGAGTGGATCTGTATGACGGAAAGCTTGTCAATTGACCGCGCATTCGCGGAGAACCTGCACCTCAACATCGACTGGAAGATTAGCCGGAACGACCGCCTCATCGTGAAGGCGTTCCAGATGTTTGACGACAAGAAGCAAAAGATTTT
>CACYHJ010000340.1 GCA_902774165.1 Oscillospiraceae bacterium | reverse complement strand
AGCGCCCGACACGCAAGCGGGAGACAATCTCTGCAAGTGGGACAACACGGATCACGGCACGTCCTTCTTTGGCAGGCTCATCCGGTTTTTCCACTCCATCCTGTATTTCTTCGCCCACCTTTTCGGCAGAAGATGACGATCATTTGATTTCGCAATCATTTTTACAGCAGAATCAAAGCGGATCTTTTTAGTACGTAACAGCCATAGTAAAAACCTCTTTTGTCTACCACGGCAAAAGAGGTTTTTCATGTCATTTTGGAAATATAAGGCGATAATAAAGGCATAATACGGTAAAATCGGGCTTCAGAGCGGTCAGTCAACTGCTTTGGAGCTCGATTTTTTACGTTCAGGCTTCGAAAAAGGTCAAAATCGCTGGTGTACTTTTTGTATTTCTTTACGTTGCAAAGAAATCGTAATGTGAGGAAGGCACAGCCGCAGAAAACCTGCGGCTGTATACATAATCAACCAGCTGCGCGCATCCGGAACGTCCATGCGCGTGATCCTTCGCTGCGCGCGTCGTGAGGGTGTTCTGAGCGTTCTGATCGGCCTGTGGGTCGGTGTTTTTTGGTTCGTTTCGCTTCTTAGTATGTTCGTCAGCATCTACGGCCCGATGACGTCCGGAAACGGGATCGATTTCACAGGCACCGGAAAGCCGTTGATCGTGATAGGCGTATTTTCCCTGATACATATGGCCGCTGTGTTTGCCGCCGTCTGCTTCGCCTGCCGTAAGGTGAACCGCATCAACCTGCTGCAGGAGCTGAAGGAACTGGCATACTCGTAAAAAAAGAAAACGGAAGAATTACAAATAGATAATCGGGAGGCTTTTGAGAAATGATATTAAAAAGGAAACGCACGCAGGACGAAAAGCAGAAAACCGCCGTCCCTTATGAAAACACCGTTGAGCTGCGGGATATCACGAAGGAGTATGTGATTGGCGGCGGCAACGTCTGCCGCGCGCTGGACCGTGTCAGCCTGACTGTCAAAAAAGGCGAGTTCGTTGCCGTTGTCGGAACCAGCGGCTCCGGGAAATCCACGCTGCTGCACGTATTGGGCGGCGTGGATCAGCCCACCTCCGGCAGCGTAAAGGTCTGCGGGCGGGAGTTGGGGATGTTTATGGATGAAGAAAAGAGGCCCTTCCGATGCTGCTCGAAGGAGCCTTTCCCAAAACAGCAAAAAACAGTTTCTCATCATTGGCTGATGAGGTACGTCCGGAGAAAATGATCGCCGGGCGACGAAAATGCGATCCGGCGGTTTGAGGGGCCTGAAATCCCACAGGCAGGGAAATACCTTGCAGGATATCGAAAAGAAGTTACAATTTTGCAATCATTACAAAAAACGCTTGACAAAAACGTTTTTTTTTGATATTATGACAATGGAAGCGGACTGGAAACGATACCGGAAACGATACCGGAAGACTCTGTCAGTTTTTCGTCACTTCCCGGCAAAACCGTTCATTTTTATGCCGCTTTTTATTACGGAAGGTGTTTGGCTTTGAACATTAAAACGCTGGCAAAGCTCTGCGGCGTTTCCGTCAGCACCGTTTCGCGCGCCATCAACGGGCATCCGGACGTGAGCGAAGAGGTACGGCGGAAGGTGCTTGAGACCGCGCAGCAGGTCCACTATATCCCGAACGACGCGGCGCGCGACCTGGTCAGCCGCCCGTCGGACGCCATCGGCCTCGTGGTCAAGGGGATCGGCAACATTTTTTTCACCGCCGTGATCCGCGCCATCGAAAAGACCGCCGAGGAACTGGGCTACACGCTGGTGCTGCACCAGATCAACACGGATGAGAGCGAACTGCTGGCCGGGGCGACGCTGGCCCGCAGCAAACGGCTGAAGGGGCTGGTGCTGCTCGGCGGAAAGTGCGATTATACCGCGGCCGATACGGCGCTGCTGGACGTTCCTTTCGTGTGCTGTACCTACCGCAACAGCTTCGGCGCGCTGGAAGACGCCGCCTACTCCTCCGTCACGGTGGACGATACGGCGACCGCCTTTGCCGCCACCGATTATCTGCTGCGCAGCGGCCACAAAAAGATCGCGATCCTGCTGCCGGACCGGCAGGACGGCTCTATCGGCGCGCTGCGGTTCGAGGGCTACAAGCGGGCGCTGACGGAAGCGGGCCTGCAGCCGGAGGAAACGCTGATCGCCGAGACCGCCAGCTATTCCCTGCACGGCGCCTACAACGCCACCCGACGGCTCGTTGCTTCCGGCACCGCGTTCACCGCGATGTTCGCCGCGGCGGACACCATAGCTGTCGCCGCCATCCGCGCGCTGTACGACGCGGGCGTGCGCGTGCCGCAGGACTGTTCCGTCATCGCTATCGACGGCATCTCCGTCACCCAGTACACGATCCCTGCGCTCACCACCATGGTACAGCCCGCCGAGGAGCTGGGCCGCGGCGCCGTGACCACGCTGATCGACCTGATCGACGGCAGAAGCGGCAACCGGCACATCACGCTGGAGGCCGTGCTGCGGGAGGGCGAAAGCGTGCGGGACGTCCGCTGATCCCATTCGATTTTTACGCCTGCTGGCGTGGAAATATATTATCATTCGAAAGGAAGAATTTTTCATGAAGAAACTCCTTGCAATCCTGCTCGTTCTGAGCATCGTGTTCGCGTTCGGCGCCTGCGCCGGCAAATCGGGAACGGAAACGTCCACGGACGCCCCCAAGCCCGCCAATACCGCCACCGGCAAGGTCTACTACCTGAACTTCAAGCCCGAAGCGGATCAGGCCTGGCAGGATCTGGCCAAGACCTACACCGAGCAGACCGGCGTGGAAGTCAAGGTCGTGACCGCCGCCTCCGGCGAATACGACAACACCCTTGCCGCTGAAATGGATAAGGACGCCGCCCCCACCATGTTCCAGATCGGCAACCAGGGCGCCGTGGAGACCTGGGGCGAGTACGCGCTGGATCTCTCCGACACCGATTTCGTAAAGGAACTCACCACCTCCGATTTCAACCTCTATGACGGCGACAAGCTGGTATCCGTCGGCTATTGCTACGAGGCGTTCGGCATCATCGTCAACAAGGCGCTGCTGGAGCAGGCCGGCCATTCCCTCGATGAGATCACCAACTTCGATTCCCTGAAGGCCGTCGCCGACGACATCCACGCCAGAGCAGCCGAGCTGGGCTTCGACGCGTTCACCAGCGCCGGTCTGGACGGCTCCTCCTCCTGGAGATTCTCCGGCCATCTGATCAACATGCCTCTGTTCTACGAGTTCCGTGACGACGGCGTGAAAGAGCAGCCCGCCGAGATCAAGGGCACCTACATGGATAACTACAAGGCCATCTGGGATCTGTATATCACGGATACCGCCACCACCGGCGCCGCGCTGGCCTCCGCCACCGGCGACCAGGCCGAAGCCGAATTCGGCGAGGGCAAGGCCGTGTTCTATCAGAACGGTACCTGGGAGTACGC
>CACYHJ010000339.1 GCA_902774165.1 Oscillospiraceae bacterium | reverse complement strand
TATCTATTATACAAACCGCGGCGATATCCTGCTCGGCGATCACCTTGCCGTTGGCGACCCACTGGATGTTGCTGTATTCGTTGGCTTTCACGGTCAGCTTGTGGCCGTCGACCGAAACCTCGGCAAATTCCCCCTCGCTGAGCTGGATCACAGGGTAATCCACCCCCTCGTCGGGCGCAAGAAGATTGCTGCCCTTGCCGAGAATAAAGCATTTTTCTCCGCGTTTGTTCAACTCCCGCAGGAGCACCCGGAGCGTTTCCGCGTTTTCCGGCAGGATCAGCAGCGGGATCGCCCCGCCGATGCGGAACGTCGTCAGCGCGTCAAACCGTGCGTCGGTCCGGAACGCGCACCCGAGCTCACGCAGCAGACCGGTCAATGTTTCAATCTCCATCAAAAGCCCCTCCGGGACAGAATATGCGCCGAAGCGCGCCGATTATTCATCAAGCAGCGCCGCGCCGATCACGCCGGCGTTGTTGCCCAGCTCCGCCTTGAGGATTTTTGTCTGCTCCGTCGCGTGTTTGCTGTAACGGTCGCTCTCCACGATTTTGCGCACGCGCGCCAGCAGGTTTTCCCCCTCGTTGGCGATACCGCCGCCGACGCAGACGATCTCCGGCTGGAAGGTGTTCACGATATTCGCGACGCCGCAGGCGACGTACTCAATATATTTTTCAACGACCGCTTTCGCCGCCGCGTCGCCGCCGCGTTCCCCGTCGAAGGCGGTTCTGCCGTTGACTTTTTCAATATCGCCGTTCACAAGCTCCCACATGGCGCTGTCCTTGTGGGCGAGCATCGCCTCCTTGGTCTGGGAGATCAGCGCGGTGGCGGAGGCGTATTTCTCCCAGCAGCCGCGTCTGCCGCAGTTGCAGGGGATGCCGCCGAACACGATCACATGGTGCCCCATCTCGCCCGCGGCGTAGTTTTTGCCGACCACCAGCTTGCCGCCGACGATGATGCCGCTGCCAACGCCGGTGCCGAGGGTAATGGCGACGAAGTCCTTCACGCCGTTGCCCACGCCCGCCACGGCTTCGCCGAGGGCGGCGCAGTTTGCGTCGTTGTCAAGATAAACGGCTTTATGAAGCCGTTCCTCCAGCATCTTCTTCGCGGGGACGTTATTAAAGTCCAGATTGTTCGCAAACTCGATATTGCCGTTGCTCTTGTTGACCGAGCCGGGCGTGCCCACGCCGACCGAGATCACGTCGTCCATGGACGCACCGGCCTTTTCCAGCGCTTCCGCACAGACCCTGGCGATATCGTCGAAGATCGCCGCTGCCGGGCGGGGCGTATTGGTGGGCGTTTCCGCCTTGGCGATGATTTTGAAGTTTTCATCCACGACGCCCGCAACAATGTTTGTGCCGCCGAGATCCACACCGATTCTGTACATAATGATTCCTCCGATTCAGATTAATAGATGTTAGCCTTTCCAGATATCCAGTTCACGGGCGTCGGGTTCAAAATCCCCCATGCCCAGGTTTGCCATCAGTTCCTGCGCGGCGTTGTATCCCATGCGCTTCTGCCGGTTGCTGACTGCCGCGACTTCAATAATGATCGCCAGGTTCCTGCCGGGCTTGACCGGCACGATCGTAGCGGGGACCTTCACGCCCATGATATCGACAAAATCCTCGTCAAGCCCCAGCCGGTCATAAACGCCGGCGGGATCCCAGGGTTCCAGTTGAATGACCATGTCGATCTTTTCGGTCATCTTTACCGCGGCGGTACCGAACGTGCGGATCACGTTCACGATCCCGACGCCACGCAGCTCGACGAAATGGCGGATATTCTCCGGCGCGCTGCCGACAAGACTCTTTGAGGAGACCTTGCGGATCTCCACCGCGTCGTCCGCGATCAGCCGGTGTCCGCGCTTGACCAGCTCCACGGCGGTCTCGCTTTTACCGACGCCGCTGGAGCCGAGGATCAGCACGCCCTCGCCCGAGACCTCGACCAGCACCCCGTGCCGCGTGATGCGGTCCGCCAGCTGTACGCCGAGGAAGGAGATCATGCTTGCCATCGCGTCGGAGGTACTCACCTGCGTGCGCAGCAGCGGCACGCCGTATTCCCGCGCCTTATCGAGCATATTGCCGAAGGGCTCCAGCCCGCGGGTAATGATGACCGCGCAGGGATTTTTTGACATAAAGTGGTTGATTTTTCTGTCCCGTTCCTCATCGGTCACAGAGTCAAAATATCCCTTCTCCGCAAGGCCGATAAACTGGGGACGGTCCGGGTTGAAATACCCGTCGTACCCCGCAAAGGGAAGGCCGGGACGGTTGACTTCCTTGGAATAGATATAGAGCTCCCCCGGGTCGCGGGGCATATACAGCGATTCATAACCGAGATCGCGCATCGTCTTCGCGAGCGATACGGAATACTGAGCTGCCATAAACAGCCTCCTTGATTACATAACTATGGCATTATTATATATTATCCCCGCGGAGAATGCAATATTTTTTCACGCTTTCCGGACAAAAAAGCGCAGGGAGCCTCATCCCTGCGCAAACAAAGGCGTATATTCGTCGTCGGTCACGCTGCCGCTGCCGGCAAGATCGATCGGATCGCCCAGATAGGTCGGCTTCGGCTTGAAAATCGACCAGAGAAACGATTTGCAGCGCGCGCCGATTTCACGGATCTCGCGGATCTCCTGATCCACCGGAACGTCCTCCGCCGCCACGCCGTACGCCTCGATCCCGAGGTTATGGGCAAGATAGAGCGCCCGGTAAAGATGATATCGCTGGGTCACGACAACCATCTTTTTCACGCCGAACACGTCCCTCGCCCGGTACATGCTCTCATAGGTCGTGAAGCCCGCGTGATCCATGAACACGTCGTCGCCGGAAACGCCGCGCCCGACAGCGTATTGTTTCATCACGTTGACCTCGTCGTAGCCCTTTCTGCCGTGGTCGCCGCTCATCAGCAGTTTTTTCCCGGCGCCGAGAAGGAATACCTCAAGCCCCCGGTCAAGCCGGTTTTGCAGCAGCCAGGAGGGCGTCTGCGGATCGGACAGGCCGCAGCCCAGCACCATCACGCAATCCGCGTCCATGCCGGCGGCTTCCTGCGCGGTGAGGAAAAATTTTTTCGACGGCGCGATATTGATCGCGTTCGCCGCGGCGATGAACCCGCCCAGCAGCAGAACCAGCGCAAGGCAGACAAGAATCAGCCGTCTGATCAGCCTGACCGTTCTTTTCGTATGCTTTTCCTTTGATTTTGTCATCGTTCCCACCTCACGCATATCATACCACAGACGGCAGGCGCAGCACAATCATATAAAATCCATTTTAAGAAATATTTAAAAAATCCGTCGGCCGGACGCAAAAAAGCCCGCCGGCGGACCGGCGGGCTTTCTCTCTCCCCTTATTGGATATCAATATATTTCACGGTGTTCTCGGGGATCTGCGGCTGGACCTTGGGGATATCCAGTCTCAGGATGCCG
>CACYHJ010000338.1 GCA_902774165.1 Oscillospiraceae bacterium | reverse complement strand
CTGCGTGAATTCCATCAGTTCGGCGTTGAGTATTTCGGCTCCGCGGAGCCCGAGGCCGACGCCGAGACCATCGCGCTTGCTGACAGCGTCCTGAAGTCCCTTGAGATCAGGAATTATTCCCTGAAGGTCAACTCCATCGGCTGCCCGGCATGCCGCGCCGGATACCATAACGCGCTGAAATCGTATTTTGCCGGCCATATCGACTGCATGTGCGGCAACTGCCATTCCCGCCTTGAGAAGAACCCCATGCGGCTTCTGGACTGCAAGGTGCCCGAGTGCCATGAGATCGCGGCGGGCGCGCCGTCGATTCTCGATTACCTGTGCGACGAGTGCCGCGCGCATTTCGAAGAGGTGCAGCGTCAGCTGGGCGTGCTCGGCATTCCCTTCGAGGTCGATCCGCACATTGTCCGCGGGCTGGATTATTATACCCGCACCGTGTTCGAGTTCGTTTCCGGCGCGCTGGGCGCACAGTCCACGGTCTGCGGCGGCGGACGCTACGACGGCCTTCTGCAGGAGCTGGGCGGAAAAGCCGTTCCCGCCCTGGGCTTCGGCATGGGAGAGGAGCGTCTGAAGCTGATCTATGAAAACGTCTTCCCGGACAACAGCGAGCTGATGAGCGGCGTCGACGTGTATCTGATTCCCGCCGACGATTCCGCGAAGGATCTTGTGACCGCCACGGTCAACGACCTGCGCCGCTGCGGCATGTGCGCGGATCGGGACGTCTGCGGCAGATCCGTCAAGGCGCAGATGAAGTACGCCGGCAAGCTCGGCGCGCGCTTTACCGTGATCATCGGCGAAAACGAGATGCGGGAGGGCACCGTCGCCATCAAGGATATGCAGACCGGCGAATCCGACCGGCTGCCCGTCGAGGAGCTTTCGGCGGAGATCCTGATGTATGTGGGCGAAAAGTACATTGCCGAAATGGACGGGGAGCTCGAGCCGCCTCAGCCCCCGGCAAACGCGCCCGGGCTGACCGTGCTCCGGGGCGGCAAGGACAGCGATTAACCGATTCACAGCGAATAAAATATTCATTCCGACCGACCGCCGGTTTCCCCGGCGGTCGCGCGGCGATATAGAAAGGAATTGATTACTATGGATTTGCTCGGCAAATTCAAACGGACGGATTACTGCGGCAATTTCCGCAGCGAAAGCATCGGGCGGACGGTTTCGGTCTGCGGCTGGGTGCAGCGGGCGAGAAACCTCGGTACGCTGATTTTCATCGACCTGCGGGACCGTACCGGCGTTCTGCAGCTGGCGTTTGACGACAACACCGCGCCGGAGCTGGCGGAGAAGGCGAAGAGCGTGCGCAGCGAGTATGTGCTGGCGGCCACCGGCGTGATCCGGGAGCGCTCCTCTAAGAACCCGGAGATTCCCACCGGCGATATCGAGGTGGAGGTCACCCAGCTGAAGATCCTCGGCAAGAGCGAGACGCCGCCCTTTGAGATCATCGAGAACTGTCCGACAGGCGAGACCACAAGACTGAAATACCGTTATCTGGACCTGCGCCGTCCCGACCTGCAGAAAAATATCCTGCTGAGAAATAAAGTCACCAAGATCACCCGGGATTTCTTTTATGACAACGGCTTTATCGAGATCGAGACCCCGCTGCTGATGAAATCCACGCCGGAGGGCGCCCGGGACTTCCTGGTGCCCAGCCGTCTGCACAAGGGCAGCTTTTACGCGCTGCCCCAGTCGCCGCAGATCTACAAGCAGCTTTCCATGGTCGCGGGCTTTGACCGCTATATGCAGTTCGCCCGGTGCCTGAGAGACGAGGACCTGCGCGCCGACCGCCAGCCGGAATTCACTCAGATCGACCTTGAAATGTCCTTTGTGGACGTGGAGGACGTGCTGGGGATCATCGAGCGGTATATTTCCACCCTGTTCAAAGAGGCGATCGGCGTTGACGTTCCCACGCCGCTGCCGAGACTTACCTATGAGGACGCCATGGCGCGTTACGGCTCGGACAAGCCCGATACCCGCTTCGGTATGGAGCTGTTCAAACTGGACGAGATCGTGAAGGATTGCGGCTTCGGCGTGTTTGAGAACGCGGTGGCCGCGGGCGGCACTGTCGTCGGCATCACCGCGAAGAACGCGGTCAAGACCCTTTCGAGAAAAGAGATCGACAAGCTCACCGAGTTCGTCAAGGGCTCCGGCGTGAAGGGCCTTGCGTGGATCCGCTGGACCGACGACGGCGTCAGCTCTTCTTTCGCGAAATTTCTCACAGAAGAAAAGATGCGGCAGATCCTCACCGCCGCCGGCGCGGAACAGGGCGACGTTGTGATGCTGATCGCCGACAAAAAAGCCCTCGCCCAAAGCGTCACCGGCCTTCTGCGCTGTGAGGTCGCCCGCAAGCTGGAGATCATCCCCGAGGGCAAATACAATCTTCTGTGGATCACCGAGTTCCCCTTCTTCGATTGGGACGAGGATCTGGGGCAGTTCGTCGCAATGCACCATCCCTTCACCTCTCCCATGGACGAGTGTCTGGAATATCTTGAGACCGACAAGGCGAAGGTCAAGGCGAAGGCCTACGATCTGGTGCTCAACGGCATCGAGCTGTCCAGCGGATCGATCCGTATCACCGATCCCGAGCTGCAGCAGCGCATGTTCCGGCTGCTGGGTCTGTCGCAGGAAGAGGCGAACGCCAAGTTCGGCTTCCTGCTGGAGGCGTTCAAATACGGCGCGCCGCCTCACGGCGGCATCGGCATCGGGCTTGACCGACTGCTGATGCAGATGATCGGCGCGGAGAGCCTTCGCGACGTGATCCCGTTCCCGAAGCTCAAGGACGCGACCGAACCCATGAGCCAGTGCCCGTCCGAGGTGGACGACGCGCAGCTGAAAGAGCTGGGGATCGCGGTTGTAAAAGAATAATATACTGATTTGCGGGCTGCTGTTAGCCTTGCAATCCTGATGCCCGTTTCTATATTTAGAGGCATTGTGTTCGAGCTTCATGCCGGGAGCTGGAAGCAGGAAGCCGGGAGCGTAATTTCTGAGTTAACGGCACTCCGCCGCTAATTCAGAATTTGGCAAAGAAATACCCCCCATTGCGATATGCAATGGGGGGTATTTCTTTGCCTGTCAGCCGTGATAGCTGATCATATGCGCCAGGTGGATGAAGAATATGTTTTTTCAACCCTCTTCACGGAAATTCGCGCAACGAAAGAAAAAAACTTAAAAAAGAGCATAGGAAGCTCCAGAATTGCAAGAGACAAAACCAACGATGAAGGGAGAATCCTATGCTCTGTATAAATGAAATCCGTCCGTCACCCAGCAGAGCGGGATTTCACCGCGAAATGATTTCACCCACCGCAGATGGATTTCAACCGTCCGCAAGGACGGATTTCATTGAAAAAAGCACGCCGAGCGGCGCCTTCCGTAAGGAAGTGCGCCGCAGCTAAATTCGCCTTACGGCGAGCTAAATTGACCTGCGGCCAGCTAAATTCCCTTCGGGAGCTAAAT
>CACYHJ010000337.1 GCA_902774165.1 Oscillospiraceae bacterium | reverse complement strand
GAGTCAGGCCCGTTATGACCACTTCGATACGCTTCCGTATATGTTAACGCGGTTTCCCGCGATTAACCCATATTCGATTTTCTATTAGAATTATTCTTAGAATTGCTGATCTTTCCTGTTGACGAAACCGGAGAAAAACCAATGCAGTCAACGCTTTTCGGGATCCGGTTTTCCGTTCGCGGTTACGGATTTCGAGTCAGGCCCGCAAGACCGGCTTCGATACGCTTCCGTATATGTTAACGCGGTTTCCCGCGATGAACCCATATTCAATTCAAATCAGCTTAATTATCTTATCATTAATTTGCCGCGCTGTCAAGAGTTAAATTGCAGAAGATCATCACTTTTCCCGTGTTTTCGTCCGCGTTTCATTCCGCCGCCTTCTTCAGTTTCGCCCGGAAGGAGATGTTCCGCGGGGTGGCGACGCCGTCAAAGGCGATAAGATAACACAGATCGTCGGAATTGATTTCCGTCACGACGCCCTCCCCCATGATCGGATGGATCACGCGGTCGCCGACGGCAAACGCCGTATTCTGCGGCGCGCCGACAAGCCAGGTATTCGCGGCGGCGACGTATTCCCGCGTGTCCTTGATCAGCTCCTCCCGCACGGGGCAGGTGTATTCCAGATCCTCCGGGTTGATCTGTCTGCGCGCGCGTCATGGCGACAAAGGCAAGGCGGCGCTCCTCCTCCATCCCCTCGACGGTTTTGACCTTGCGGGACGGAAAAACGCCTTCGTTCATGCCGCAGAGGAACACATAAGGGAATTCAAGCCCCTTGGCCGCGTGGACCGTCATGAGCTTGACTTTATCTTCTTTTTCCGGCGTATCTGCGTTGGTAAACAGCGCGACGTGGGCAAGATAATCCTTCGGCGTCGCCTCTTCGCCGCAGGTCGTCTCGTAATCGTAAACGGACTGTTTTAGCTCAGCGAGGTTGTCAAGCCGCTCGCCGCTGCCCTCGGTGCGCAGCCACCGCTCATAGCCGCTCTCGTTGAGGATCGCGGACAAAAGCTCGGAAACGCTGCCGCCGGTGCGGGAGGCGTATCCCTCAACCAGCCCGACGAAGGAAGCGGCCTTCGTGCCTTTAAAAATCTCATCGTCGAGATGCCGCACAAGCGCCTCGTACAGCGTGCTGTTTTCTTCCGCCGCTTTTTCCTTAAGAAAATCCACGCGCCGTCTGCCGATGTTGCGTTTCGGGACGTTCACGACGCGCAGGAACGACAAATCGTCCCGCAGGATGACCATGCGCAGATACGCCAGCGCGTCCTTGATCTCACGCCGGTCGTAAAACTGCGCGCCGGAATAAATCGTATACGGGATTTTCGCTTTCAGCAGCGCGTCCTCAATGCTGCGGGAGACGTAATGGGCGCGGTACAGCACGGCGATCTCGTTCGCCCCGACGCCCTGCCCCGTCAGCTCGCCGATCTTCCAGGCGATCCAACCGGCCTCGTCCTCACTGTTTTTACCGTGGTGGCAGAGCACCTTTTCCCCGTCCGGCAGCATGGGGATCAGTTCTTTTTTGATACGGTTGACGTTTTTGCCGATCACCGCGTTCACTGCCCGCAGGATCTGCGGCGTCGAGCGGTAATTCTGCATCATCATGACGGTTCTGACCTTGGGGAACGCCTTGTCAAATCCCAGCAGATATTTCACGTCCGCGCCGCGCCAGGTGTAAATGGTCTGGTCCGGGTCGCCGACGATGAACAGATTCTTATGATAATCGCAGAGCACGCACATCAGGCGGTATTGCAGCTGATCGATATCCTGAAATTCGTCGATCATGATATACTCCAGCCGCTTCTGCCATTTCAGCCGGATTTCCTCGTTTTTATCAAAGATATACAGCGAGAAAATGATCAGGTCGTTGTAATCCAGCGCGAAGGTTTTCTTCTCCTGATACAGATAGCCGTAGAAAATGATATCCTTCGTATTGGTCGCGTTGTCGTATTTCTCCTTGACCGCCTCAAGGGACAGCTCGATCATGTCAAGAAAATAATCGGGGTGATTGAAAAGCTTCTGGATCTCGATCATATCCCGCGCGTCGGCGAAGGTCATGTCGCGCAGGGTCAGCCCCCGTTCCTCATAGACGACGGCGAGCATCTGGTCGATATCGGAATTGTCGATCACAAGAAAGCTTTCGGGATAGCCGACGGCGTGCGCGTCCTCCTGCAGGATCGAGACGCAGAACCCGTGGAAGGTGTTGATATAGCCGGTGTCGTTATCGCCGGTCAGGTTATGGATGCGTTTTCGCATTTCATTGGCGGCTTTATTGGTGAACGTGACGCAGAGGATATTGCGCGGAAGGATGCCGATCTCGTTGACAAGATAGGCGAACCGATGGGTCAGCGCCCTTGTCTTGCCGGAACCGGCGCCGGCGATGACACGCACAAAGCCTTCGGTGGCCGTGACCGCCTCGGACTGCGCGGGATTCAGGTTCTGCAGAAGATCGGACATGGTTTTTATCCCCTTTCGGAATTTCACGCGAAAAAAGCGCAAATCGGAGAAGGCAGAGCCTTCTCCGACGCAATACGATTCAAGCTTTTCTTATTTCACCATCGAAGCGATCTCAGCGGCGAAATCTTCGTTTCTCTTCTCGATGCCCTCGCCCTTGGCGTAGCGGACAAAGCTCTTGATGCTGATGCTGACGCCCAGCTCTTTCGCGACGGAATCGACATAACCCTTGACGTTGATCTTGTCGTTTTTGACAAAGGTCTGCGCCTCAAGGCAGATCTCCTTGAGCTGCTTCGCGATACGGCCCTCGATCGCCTTGCCGAAGATGGGATCGGCGGCAAAGGCCTCCTTGCCGGCAACGGCAACCTGCGCGAAGGCGGCGATGGCTTCCTTCGAAAGGAAGTTGAAGAGGAACTTGTTGTTCTTCTCCGCCTCGTAAGCGGCAAGATCGGCGTCGCTGAGCATCCCGTCCTCAATCGCCTTGGCGATGACCTTGTTCAGGATGGGCTTGGGAAGCGTGTCGGGCGTGTTGAGCGCGCTCTCAATGGTGATGTTTCTGAGCTTCTCGAGCTCTGCGGCGGGGATGTCACTCTGACGCAGATACTCGGGGCTCATGGCTGCGACCTGCATTGCAACGTCCTTGCCCATGGTGGTGAAAGCGTCGGTGCCGACGATCTCAGCGGGAGCGTCGAAGGTAACGATAACGCCGACGGAGCCGCCGCCGTGGATATAGGTCACGGCAGGATCGGTCACTCTTGCGAAACGGCGGATCTTCATGTTTTCACCGATGGAGAGAACAGCCTCCTGGAACGCGGCGGCAACGGTTTCATCCTTGCCGGCCATGGTCATTTCCTGAAGCTCTTCAACGCTCGCGGGATCGTTCGCGGCAATGGTCTTGGCGACGCCGCGGACAAGATCCTGGAATTTTTCGTTTTTCGCAACGAAGTCGGTCTCGGAGTTGACCTCAACGAGCACGGTCGCGCCGTTATCGTCGGTATATGCAAGCACAACGCCCTCGGCGGCGATTCTGCCGGCCTTCTTGGTGGCCTTGGCAAGGCCCTTTTCACGAAGAACGTCAATTGCTTTTTCAACGTCGCCGTCGGTTTCCTTCAGCGCGTTTTTGCAGTCCATCATACCTGCGCCGGTCTTCGCTCTCAGATCGGCAACGTCTTTTGCGGTGAATGCCATAGTGATTTCCTCCTGAAATTTTAATATGATTTGAAATCAGCCCGCGGTTAGACGGGCTGACGTTTTGTATTGATTACTCAGCGGCTTCTTCGGCTGCCTCGGCGGCGGGAGCTTCCGCCTCGGCGGGAGCGTTCTGCTCGCCCTGTCTGCCTTCGATCACGCCGTCGGCGATGGCGCCGGCGATCAGCTTGACAGCGCGGATCGCGTCGTCGTTGCCGGGGATGACGTAGTCGATCTCGTCGGGGTCGCAGTTGGTATCAACGATCGCGATGATCGGGATGTTGAGCTTTCTGGCCTCGGCGACCGCGTTTCTCTCCTTGCGGGGATCGACGACGAACATCGCGCCGGGCATACCCTTCATCTCGGTGATACCGCCGAGGAATTTCTCGAGCTTTTCGATTTCGAGCTGGAGCTTGGCGACTTCCTTCTTGGGAAGCATATCAAAGGTGCCGTCCTCCTGCATCTTTC
>CACYHJ010000336.1 GCA_902774165.1 Oscillospiraceae bacterium | reverse complement strand
TTCGGGCGTGCGGATTGCGCAGTAGATTTTTTCGTCAGATTGTACAGAGTCTCCGCAGGCAACCTGACGGTTGTCAAGGAGAATCTGTGCAAGATGACGAAACAAAGATCAAGCAAGACGCGCATTCGTATTTGTGCGGTGTTGCCTTAATATAATTATACATATTATCCCGAAAAAGTAAAGAGGGATATCATCATTATATTATATCCGTTCTTTCCGTATGCTCCGGCCATCGAAGGACCGATAAAATCCTTATTCTCTGCAGCCACGCAATTTCCGCCGAAGGGATGCCCTCCGCAATTTTCGCATCATCCGCATTCCGATAATCTGCTGCAATCCCTGCAACAGTTTGTTCCGCAATATGCCATGCCTTTCTCCTCCTTTTAAGCAGGGTATAATTCGCGTGTAAGATGTGCAGCGTAGTAAGAAAGCCTGATTACGGAAATCAAACAATGTATCTGAATCAGAAAGGCAGAGATTTCGCAGATAAAGCCGATTTGTTCGTAACATACTGATTTCCCTCACAAATCATATACGTCGCGTTTCCTTACTATCATTATCACTCGCCGCAGGCGAATACAACTGAAAGAAACCTGATTTGGTAGACAAATCAGGTTTCTTTCATGGTGCGAGAGACGGGACTTGAATGCGCAAAAACGCATTTCACCCCGTTTCACCAAACACCGAAAAACGCCTCTGTCAAGCCGTTTTTTCAATTTCACGTTTCACAAGGTTTCACCGTATTTCATCAAAATAAAGACAACGATAAAGACAACGAAACACGGATAGCAACAATATTATAAGACAGAACAGCTCAAAAATCAAGCCGTTCTGTCTTTTTGTTTTCATCTGTTCGGGGGGCTTTCTATTCAGAACATCAATGCGGACGCAGCGACAGTGAAGGCCGTCACCGCCGTAATTACGGCGAGGATGATGCAGAGGATCTTTTTCTTAGAGTTCATTTTAAGCCCCCCTTGGCTTTATCTACCATAGTAGAAATTCTTTGAAAAGTTTGGGGCTGTTGCAGATACGAAAAATCTGCAGCAGCCATCTTTCATTTTTTCAATTTTTTCAAGAGAAAACACGGTTTTGCAAAAATGTTCAAAACCTGTTGAACACAAAGCACGGCGTCTGGGATTCCGGCGCCTTTTTTCATTCATATTCAGTTTGATTGGTGTTATGCAGCTTCTTCGTGGAACAATTTCATTCCAGTTCTGTCTGCTTGCCGACGATTCCAGAGCTTCCGGATATTAAATGATATTGCGATCAGGAAAAATTGCGTTTCGGTTTTCTGTTTTCCGCGCGTCAGGAAGCGTCTGAAAGACATATCCTGCTTGATTACACCGAACGCGCCTTCGACCTGTATGGATCGATTCATCCGCAGCAAGACGCCTTTCTCTGAAACGATATTGTCATATGATTCCCGCCTCAGCTCATCGAACGGCTGTGATACTTTTATCTCCCGCCGGTCATATTTTGATTTATGGCATTTGTCTCTATGTGGGCAACCGGCGCAGCTTTCATTTTGATATACTCTTTTGTGAATATCGTAACCGTTTGCGCTGACGCTGTTCCTTGTGTATCGGTACTCCAGAGATCTTCCGTCCGGACAGATATACAAATCATTTTCTTCGTCGTAAATCATATGCTCAACTCGGTAAATATCCTGTTGATACTTCCTCGTTTTCGCAAGCTCATAATTCTGCGGCTTTATGTACGGCGTTTGTCCTTTCTCTTTTAAGTATCTGTAATTCTCTTCGCTTTCATAGCCTGCGTCGGCTATGACGTTTTTTACGATTCGTCCGGTTTGCTTTCGGAATCTTTCAAGAAACGGTATCAGTGTGTTGACGTCTGTCGGGTTCGGGAACAGGCTTACTCCGATGATATATTCGTTCTCCACTCCGATCTGTACGTTGTAGCCTGCTTTTAACTGACCGTTTTTCATATGGTCTTCTTTCATCCGCATAAACGTCGCTTCCCGATCGGTCTTTGAAAAGCTTTTTCTACCCTGAAATACGCTCAGATATTCAACGTATTTGTATTTCCGTTCCAGGAGCTCCGTAAGCTGCTCGATATCCCTCTGAAGCGGCGTTTTGCGGCTCCCTTTCCCTTGTCGGAACACCAGATCGATCGCCATTGCCTGTTCCCTCAGACGCAGTCCGCATTCCTCCGGCGATATATGCTGCGGAAGAGAATACGCCGCTTTCAGCGCGTTCGTGTATCCCGTCAGTTTTTCCTCCAGTTTCGCTGAAAGCTTCTCTACCGCTGTCCTCCACACGAAAGTATATCTGTTTGCGTTCGCTTCGATCTTCGTTCCGTCGATGAAGACGTTCTCAAAATCGACTTCTCCCATTTTATGAAGCTTCATTATGAATTGATAAAACAGATCTTCGATCGCTCCCGATAGCTTTCCGTTCTGAAATCTGCTGATCGTTGTGTGATCCGGGACCGGTTCCCCGTTCAGAAGCCAGATGAAACAGATGTCTCGCCTGCAGGCGGATTCGATACTCCGTCCGGAATATATCCCGTTCATATATCCGTAGATGATGATTTTCAGCATCGTTTCCGGACACACCTTCCGCCACGTGCGTTCGTATGCTGCATAGACTTTTTCATAATTAAGATCTTCACAAATCTCATCTACCAGCCGTACCGGATCGTCCTCCGGAATCCGAATCTCTAAATTTATCGGTATTACTACTTGATTTCTGTTGTTTTTCATAGTACAATATTCTCGCTTTCAGTGTGGTTTTTTCTGTCAATTAAATTATACTATGAAAGCCGCGACCGAGCAACCCTTTCGGGCTACTCGGTCGTGTTTTTTTCGGAGCTTATTGCAACAGCCCCTTTTGTTGTAGAGTGGTTTAGCTCGGAATTGTGCCTGTGCAATGATGACATGCCCAAGCTTTGACAAACTGACCGCAGTAAGGGCAGTTGATGTCCACATTGAATGTTTTACATTTATCGGCACCTATTCCTTTCGGCATACCGCAAGTCTGGCAATATTTGGTCGGGTCTTTGTGAATGTCGTACTTCGGGCATTTGGTCGGGTCGGGCGTCGTAATGCCGTTCTGGATTACATAGAAGCTCGGGCAATCGTGCGCGCCGCAGTACGGGCAGCCGTTCCGTTCCATTTCGAGTATATTCTGGTGAGTGGGCAGCTGGTCGCAGTGGTGATTGGGATGTCCGCAGCTGAACGGCACATAAGACCAGTCGTCAAGACCTGCCACTTTGTCCTCAATATAGAGGTAGTTGGAAGTGGTGCCGGGAACGCCCGTTGTCGGCATATTGGTCGTCGGAGCTTCGGTCGTAGGCGGAGCCGTGGGTTCTGTGGTCGTGACAGTCGGGGTCTCGGTGCCGGTCTCGTCGAATTCGACCAGCGCTTCGAGGTTGGCTGCCATGCGCAGGATGATGCGCGCGTCGCTTGCGTCGATGCGTCCGTTGCCGTTCACGTCGCCGAAACGGGTCTGTTCGT
>CACYHJ010000335.1 GCA_902774165.1 Oscillospiraceae bacterium | reverse complement strand
GCCGCCCGGCTGGAGACCCTTGACGAGCGGGCCTTCGCCGCCGCGGACGTGGACGCGAACGGCAAGCTGACCTCCGGCGACGCCCGGAAGATCTTAAGGGTCGCCGCAAAGCTGGAATCATTTGACGATTCCGGTAAATAATAGTATAATGATATATATAATATAATACAGTGAATACTGTATTTTCGGAAACGGTGATATTATGACAATCGACGAACTTCTCAAACAGGTAAAACGCATCCATTTCATCGGCATCGGCGGCTCGGGCATGTGCCCGCTGGCGGAGATCCTGCACAGCGAGGGCTACGAGCTCTCCGGTTCCGATAATAACCCCAGCGAGACGCTGGACCGGGTCAAGGCGCTGGGCATTCCCGTCGTGATGGGACAGAAGGCGGAGAACGTGGACGGCGCGGAGATGGTGGTGTACACCGCCGCCCTGCTGCCGGACAATCCGGAGCTGGTTGCCGCGCAGGAAAAGGGGATCCCCACCTTTGAGCGCGCGAAGCTGTTCGGCGCGATCTGCCGCCGCTACGGCAGGTGCATCGGCGTCTGCGGCACCCACGGCAAGACCACCGTCACCGCCATGTGCGTCAACACGGCGATGACCGCGGGGCTCGACCCTTCTGCGGTGATCGGCGGCAAGCTCCCGATGATCAACGCCAACGGCAGAGTCGGCGAAAGCGACCTGTTCATCTGCGAGGCCTGCGAGTTCAAGGACCATTTCCTTGAGCTGAGCCCGACCTGCGCGGTGATCCTCAATATCGACAACGACCACATGGAGTATTTCAAGACCATGGACAATATGAAGCGAAGCTATTATAAATTCGCTTCCATGGCGGATACCGTGATCTACAACGGCGACGACGAAAACACCGTCGACGCGCTGCGCGGGCTTGAGGGCAAAACGATGATCTCCTACGGCCTCTGTGCGGGCAACGACTGGCGCGCGGTGAACGTCGGGATGCGCCGCGGCGCGTTCGCGAAGTTTGACGTGCTGTACCGCGGCGAGCTGTTCGCGCGCCTTTCGCTGAACGTGCCCGGCCGGCACAATATCTACAACGCCCTCGCCTGCTGCGCGGCGATCTCTTATGCCGGGGCGGACGCGGAGCAGATCCGGGAGGGGATCGAATCCTTTAAGGGCGCGGGGCGGCGCTTTGAGTTCCTGTATGAAAAGAACGGGATCGCGGTCGCCGACGATTACGCCCACCATCCCACCGAGCTGGAGGCAACCCTCGACGCGGCGCTCAAAATGGATTACAAGCGCGTCTGGGCGGTGTTCCAGCCCTTCACCTTCTCCCGCACGCAGATGCTCATGGACGAGTTCGCCCGGGTGCTTTCCAAGGCGGACCGGTGCGTGCTCACGCCCATCATGGGCTCCCGCGAGGTCAACACCTTCGGCGTGACGAGCGAGCAGCTGCAGGCGAAGATCCCCGGCGCGGTCCTCTGCGACTTCCCGGACGGCGTGGCGGATTATCTGTATGAGAACGTGAAGAGCGGCGACCTTGTGCTCACGATGGGCTGCGGCGACGTTTACAAGGCGGCGAAAAAGCTGATCAAAAAATATGAATCCGCGCAATAACGCGGGGTTATATCTCCATCTTCCGTTCTGCCGGAGCAAATGCCCCTACTGCGATTTTTATTCTCTTTCCTCCCGCGCGGCGCGGGAAAAAACGGACGCGTATCTCGACGCGCTCTGCGACGAGCTGAAAACCGGCAGACGGGCGGCGGCGTTCACCGGGAACGGGAGGCCCACCCTGTCGAGCATCTATGTCGGCGGCGGCACGCCCTCGGCGGTCCCGGCGGAAAAGCTCGCGAAGGTCCTCGAAACGGCGTTGTGCTCGTTCCCTGTGGAGGACGGCGCCGAGGTCACGGTCGAGGCGAATCCCGCCTCGGCGGACGGCGCGTTTTTCCGCGCGATGAAGGCGGCGGGCGCGAACCGGATCTCCCTCGGGATGCAGTCCGCAGTCGACGCGGAACGCCGCGCGCTGGGCAGAACGGCGGGTTTCGACGGCGTGAAACGGGCGGTCTGCGCCGCGCGGGACGCGGGGTTTGAAAACCTCTCCCTCGATCTGATGCTCGGCGTGCCCGGACAGACCGCGGAAAGCCTTGAATTGAGCATAGCGCGCTGCGTCGCGCTGGCTCCCGAGCATATCAGCGCGTATCTTCTGCAGCTGGAAGAGGGCACCCCGTTTTACAACCGGTGGGACGCTCTTGATCTGCCGGAGGAGGACGCGGTCTGCGATATGTACCGGGCGCTTGTGCGCCGTCTGCGGGAATACGGGTTTTGGCAGTACGAGATCTCGAATTTCGCGCGGCCGGGCTTTGAAAGCCGGCACAACCTGAATTACTGGCGCTGCGGGCAGTATCTGGGCGTCGGCGCCGCGGCGCATTCGTTCCTGAACGGGCGGCGGTTTTATTATCCGCGGGACCTGGACGCCTTTATCGCGGGCGGCGCTCCCGTCGACGACGGGGAGGGCGGCACGCCAGACGAGTTTGTGATGCTCGCCCTGCGGACGACGCGCGGGCTCGTGTATCGGGACTATGAGGCGTATTTCGGCGCGCCGGCCGATCAAAAATACGCGGCGGCGGCGCGCAGGCTCCCCGAAAAATACGTTTGTGTCTCCGACGGCGGGTTCGCGCTGTCCGAGGAAGGGTTTCTGCTGTCCAACACGCTCATTGCGGAGATCCTGTGACGGCGCTTTGTGACGCATATGAAAATTTTTGCGCCCACTGCTCTGTCATCCGCATCCCCCAAACACTGTCTGCTGATCCCGTAACCGCTCTGAACCGTTACCGGATCCCTGTCTTTTCATGTTACCACTCATTCCGGTCTTGTCAATGTTTTAACACTATCGAAAAAAGGCAGCCGCCCGAAAGCCACTGCCTTTGCGAAATCTTTTATTATTTATTACTCAAACTTCCCACACCAATAAGGTGTGTTGAACATTGAAAATTCAATATTTCAGTCAATAAAAATGGCACAAACCCATTCTGCATAGTATAATGGAATTGTCCAGAAACCATTCTACTTTGGAGGATTTATGCCATGTCTATTATATCACAGAAGAATAACAATAAGAAAGAGCTTTTTGACTGTATTCAGAGATTTTTTTCAAAGCACAGAATTGGCGCTATTCTTAAGAAATGTAATGGTACAAAGGAAAAGGGCGTACCTGCCATTTCTCTTCTTCGATATAAGCTTGGCAATGTTTTTGTTGGACGCAGTATGTATATGCAACAGCGTACCGGTTCATTCAAGGAATGTTTTTCCAAAAACACTTTCTATAGGTTCCTGAACAGCCCGAAGACGAACTGGCTCAGATTTACAACAATGCTTGCTGCCGATATCATCAACAAGGATCTCACTCCCCTAACGGATGAAAAGCGCATCAACACATTCATAATCGATGACAGTCTTTTTAATCGTACCAGCTGTAAGAAAACCGAGTTGGGATCGCGTGTATTTGATCATGTT
>CACYHJ010000334.1 GCA_902774165.1 Oscillospiraceae bacterium | reverse complement strand
TCCTGGAATTCTGATCCGCCGACAACTTTGTTTCAATTGTTAACGAAAATGATCAGAATCTATCTATGATTAGTATATATAATATACTAATCATAGACAAATTACAACCTTTTTTTGAGTTTTTCGACAATAAAATTTAAAAATTTATTAATAAATCTCGACACTTCGTCGAAACGCATCCGTTTGCTTATATTTTTCATCGGAATTCCGAGGAAAAACTGTTTGCATCCGGGCCGATTCCGTGATATACTGATAGCGCGGCGGCGCTTCGCCGCAAAGATTCCCGAAACGGAAGATGAACTATGAGGAAGCGGCTTTTTGAAATTATAGAAACGGCAAAGGAAAGCGACCGGACCAGCAACGTCTACGACGTATACATGATGATCGTCATCATCGCAAGCCTCGTTCCCCTCGCATTCAAGACGGACTGCGCCGCGTTTTTCTGGATCGACAAAACGGCGATGGTTCTTTTCATTATAGATTATCTGCTGCGGCTCGTGACGGCGGATTACAAGCTGGGCAAGGGCCCGGTCTCGTTTTTGCTGTACCCCGTCACGCCGATGGCGATTCTGGATCTTCTGTGCATCCTCCCCTCGCTGAATCTGCTGCAGAGCGGGTTCCGGATTCTGAAAATCTTCCGCCTGATCCGCACGCTGCGCGTGTTCCGCGTGTTCAAGGCCGTCCGTCATTCGAGAAGCATCTACCTGATCAAAAGCGTATTCCGGAAGCAGAAAAAACCGCTGGCGACGGTGGGCGCGCTGGCGCTGGCTTACATCCTGATCTCCGCGCTGGTGGTCTTTAACGTGGAACCGGAATCCTTCGGCAATTATTTTGAAGCGGTGTATTGGGCGACGGTCTCCCTCACCACCATGGGGTACGGCGATATCTATCCGGTCTCCGTCGTCGGAAGAATCGTCACCATGGCGTCGGCAATCTTCGGCATTGCGGTCATCGCGCTGCCCTCCGCCCTCATCACCGCCGGCTTCATGCATGCGCTGCAGCAATTCAACGATGCAGAAGACAAAGAAAAACAGGAGGGCGGCCCCGAAGAAACGGAAGCCGCCGGGAACGAAAAGAATTGAGCGCGCAGCGCGTCAATCCGACGCCGGATTCCCCTTTTGTGAACAAACAAGGCCGGATTCCCGCTTCTTTTGTCAAATTTAATGTAAAATTGTGAAGCGAGACGCCCGAAATTCACGTTTTTATCACAATTAAGTGCTTGCATATTGCGGAAATTAATGTTATAATAACGATGCATGATAGCAATACAGAATCGGGAGGTGAAAAGAAATGTTTGATTTTGACAATATCCTTAACAGATATGAGTACAAGTTTGATATCATGAAGGCCATCGTCGAGTTCGTGAAGAAGCTGATCGCTTTCATTCAGGATATCGCCAAGAAGCTCGGCGTTGAGCTTCCCACCCTCAAGGCGTAACCTTTTACCGCTTGTAATCATGGGGCATCCCATAAAAAAACAGTCATTGTCCGGCGTCGGACAATGACTGTTTTTTATTCCTTCGTCTGCTTATTCCGTTACGCTCTCAACATATTCGGAGATCATCTTTTCTCTGCGCTCGGAAAGCTCGTAATACATCTGAGTTCTCTTCTTGCGGGAGATCGGCCAGAGCATCTTCGGCACAATGCCGAGCGCGCCGGCGATGGTGGGGACGACGGAGCAGAGGGCAAACAGCCAGAACTTCGTTTTTTCGTCCTGGGTGCCGATCTTGACGCCCTGCTCGTAACCGATTTCCTTCATCACGAAATTCCGGATGGAATTCATGACCGTACCCTGGATTTTCAGCACAAGGCCCTTGGCGACGCCGGTGGTGGCCTCCATACGATAGCCGTTCTTCCACTCGCAGTAGTCCATCGCCTCGTTCCACAGATCCGCGTTGATGACCTTGTTGACGCCGAACAGCAGCTTGCTCAGGAACTCCCTGCAGCCGTAAACGATCAGCATCGGCGTCAGCTTCAGATAATTCTTGCCGATCACGCCGAAGAGGAAGAACCCGGCGGAAAGGAAGTCGCCGTACATATCCGCGCCGACCCAGAGGAATTTGGAGGAGAACCGCTTTCTCAGCGGCGCCACAAAGGCATAGCTGATCGAGCCCACCGGGCCGGAAATACCGCTGACCAGCGCTTTTAAGGTGTTGATCATGGAATTGCCGCCGAAAACGTCGATCCAGTAGTTGTTTTCGCCGGAATTCACCGCATTGCTGAAATTGTTGAAGAAATCGGACAGACACATCAGCAGCACCGGGTAGTTTGAGAAGATCGCCCGCAGGCCCGCCTTGATATCCGGGCGCTCCAGCGACTGGGGCACGCGCTCCTTGGATACGATAAAAAACCAGAGCGTAAACGCGGAGGACACCAGCGCGGTCGACGCGCCCATGCCCAGAAAGATCGTCCGCAGCTCCGTCCGGAGCTTCCCGGTGGTCACCAGGTCATAAAGGAACCCGAACACATACCCGGGAATATCCTCTCCCATGTATCCCGTCAGCAGCTCGGCGAGTGTGATCAGCCGCACACGTTCATTGGGGTTCGGCGTAATGGTACTCATATAACCGCTGCGCGCCACGTCGGTGAAGGTGTGTGCGGTCTCCCGGATCACGCAGAACGAGTAATACAGGATCAGCTTCGGCACAAACGTCCCCACGGTGCCGGGGAAGAAATAGGGCAGCAGCCAATACAGGATGCCCAGCACCGTCAGCGGGATCTGGAACAGCACAAGATACGGCCGGAATTTGCCGATGCGCGTACGGGTGTTGTCGACGATCGCGGAGATGAACAGGTCGTTGACCACGTCCCACACGCCGGTAAAGATACTGACAATGGCGTTGATGCCGAAGTCGATGTTCACAACGTCCCAGATAAACCGCTCGTTATAGCCGTTGATGTTGAACGAGTTGGAAAAGTCGTTGAAAAGATAGGCCAGCGTCTCCCTGGTGCCGATATAGTTATAGCTGCGGTAGATATTGTTGTCCCGCTTCTGTTCCTCCGCCTGCGCGGGCGCCTGAGCCTTCTCTTTCTCAGCCATTCTTCGCCACCTCCAGTTCCGTGATATAGATCGTCATCGTGTCGGTATAGGTCTCGCCGTCATATTTCAGCGTCATCGTGACCGTGACCGGCTCGTCGCAGAGCGCGTCCACCGTCATCACACCGTCCGGGTCGATCGAGAGCACGTCCGGCACGGAGGGCTCGAAGGTCAGCTCAAAGTCCTCGTTCGGCGTGTTCTCCGGAATCCGGACGTCCGCGGGCAGCGCCTTCATATCGCCCTTTTTCACCACCATCTGACGCGCTGTGAAATTCGCGCCGTACCAGCGGAACGTCGAGCGCTGCGTATGCGTGTAGGTCCAGCCGGTCATCTGGTTGCCCAGCCCGATATAAACGCCGGTAAAGCTGACCTCCGCGCCGATTTTATAGACCTTTTCCACGTCCATGGACACGATCTGATCGGTCAGCCGGTCGATTTTGAACG
>CACYHJ010000333.1 GCA_902774165.1 Oscillospiraceae bacterium | reverse complement strand
GATTCTGGATACCGAAGACGGCGCGGACGTGAAGGCGTCGCTGCGGCGGCATCTGATGAAATCCTGGGGCGAACACGGCCTGCGCTTCTGCGAGCCTTATCCCTGGACCCACACGGTCCACGCCTCGTTCCACGAGATGGGCTATATCCTGCCGGCGATCAACCTGATCACCGAGGAATATCCCGACGACGCCGAGGCGGAAAAACGCGCCTCGGAGCTGGTGCGCGGCATGCGCTCCCTTGTGATCGAACGCAAGATCCGCTGCTTCTGGTCCGGCGACTCTCCGGAGACCGTGCCGATCTACGAATTCCCCAACGATATCTATCTCAAGGACGGCGGCTTCGACCTGACCCGCCACACCGGCAGGGGAGAGCAGGCGATCCGCAACGCGGTGGTGATCCCCGCGCTGGTGCGCCGTTACGAGCTGAAAGGCGACGAGGTCGCGCTGGACCTGGCGGTCGGCCTGACGAACTACGTCCTCGGCCCCTCTCGGTATTTCAGCTATAAGATGGAATATTTCGGCCACGTGCATTCCGCCGTGTGGTTCGCCGCCGGCATCGTGAAGCTGGGCAGGCTGACCGGCAACGACGAATACATCAAAAAGGGGAAGGGGATCTACGATTTCACCCGCTCCATGGCGTCGTCCTTCGGCTGGCTGCCCGAATACGCCCGCTGGCACGACCCGGCGGAGGAGCACTGCGAGACCTGCTGCCTGAAGGATATGATCGTCTGCGCCCACGAGCTGATCGAATGCGGATACGACGGATACTGGGACGATATGAACAAATTCGCCCGCAACCAGCTGGTGGAAAATCAGGTGCGCTATACCGGATATGTGGTCTGCGACAATGAAAAGCCCGACGCCGAGGGCATCACCTATCACGAGATCGACAAGCGGATGATCGGCGGCTTCACCGGCGGCAGCGAACCGAACTCCATCTCTCTGACCCGCTTCCGCTCCATCGCGGGCTGCTGCGTGGGCACCGCGCCGGTGGCGCTCAAAACCGTCTGGGACGACGCGGTCACAGAGGAAAACGGCTCGTACGTCGTGAATATCCCCTTCGACCGGGAGACCGACGCGCTTGTGATGCGCTCCTTCATCCCCGACGAGGGGCGCGTAACGCTGACGGCAAAGACGGCCTGCCGCGCGGGCTTCCGGCGGTACGGCTGGAACTCGGACGCGTCGTTTACGGTGAACGGCGAAGCCGCCGCGCCGGCGGAAAACGGGAAAACCGCCGTGTTTGACCTGAACGCGGGCGACGTGCTGGAGCTGCGCTTTGAGATCAAAACCGAAGCGGTGAAAGAGAACGTCCGCGAAACGGATTATACCGTCCTGTGGCGCGGTCCGGACGTGGTGGACCTTCTGCCCCGGGGCGAGCATATCCGGCTGTACCAGAGGGACAATTCCGTCCCGAAATACTACCCGACGCCGGAGGACGTGGAGTATACCGGCGCGGCGAATTACGGGCCCACCCAGCAGTCGAAGACGAAGTAAGACGCGTTTGCCTGCAGAAGAACGAAGATAAGGAGCGATCATGATGAATTTCAGCGGATTTCAGAAAATCATCGCCTTTTTCGTCAGCATCATCACCGCGATCTGCAACTGGCTGAATCTGCCGATGCAGCCCAGAGGGCCGAAGGTGGATCTTTCGTGCTATACGCTCGTGTTCTGCGACGAATTCGAGGGCGATTCCCTCGACCTTGGCGCCTGGCGGTATAACCTGCACGGCGCGGAGCGGGGCGGCTTCAACGGCGAGAGCCAGGTCGCGGTCAAAGACGGCAATCTCGTGATGACCGGCGAGTATCTCGAAGACGGCGCCTACGGTCCCGGCTGGTACGGCGCGGATATCGCCCTGAATCAAAAATACCTTCGCGGATATTTTGAGATCCGCTGCATCTGCAACGACGCGGGCGGCTTCTGGAGCGCGTTCTGGATCCAGGCGGATCACCCCTATGAGCATGAGATCTCCCGGGGCGGTCCCGGCGGCGCCGAGATCGACATTATGGAGGCCATGGATTACGACGAACTCCTGCCCTCCCGCAGAGACGCCGTTCTGCACACGATCCACGTCAACGGGTCGGACGATGATCCCGACAAAATCGAGTCCGGACGCCTCGGCAGATTCCGCGGCAACGATATCTATCACACCTACAACACCTACGGGCTTGCGTGGACCGAGGACGAGTATATTTTCTACGTCAACGGCGTCGAGACCGTGAGAAGCTCCTTCGCGAACGGTGTTTCCGAAGTGCCGGAAACCGTGCGTGTGTCGCTGTGCATCCCCGACGAGATCACGATGAAACAGGGGGAGCGGACGCAGTTCCTTGTGGACTACGTGAAAATTTATCAGAAGCAACCTTGATCCGAACCGATGCAACACTTTGCCCCGGAACTCCGTCTTACAGATAAAAGGAGTTGGTTCTTATGACGCTCGGAAAGAAAAAGTGCAAAATGCTCCGCGAGATCCGCAAACAGATCGCGGACGAGAACGACATCCCGCTGGTGACGGAGGACTGCAAATACAAAGGCGACTGTAAAGGCACCTGCCCGAAGTGCGAAAGCGAGCTGCGGTATCTTGAGGAACAGCTGGAAAAACGCCGGTCTATCGGGCAGAAGGTCACGGTGTCCGCGGTGGCGCTGGGGCTTGCCGCTTCTCTTTCCGGCTGCGGCCTGCAGCCGAGCGGCGCTGTTCTTGAGGGCGACGTGCCCTATACGCAGGAAACGGAGCTGGTCGGCGAGATCGCCGAGCCCCTGACGGACCCCGCCTGCGAAACCTCGGACCCCGGACAGAGCGGGGACGCGCAGGAGACTGCGTTCGAGCTGGAGGGCGACGTGGCGGTAGCCCCGGACGGCGAAGACAATGGCTGACGCGCCCCGGTTCCCCCTGCTTGCGCTGGAGCGGCTGCGGATGGCGACCGACGGCGCCGGCGTCACCACGCTGGTCGCGGGCGCGGGGTGCCCCCTGCGCTGCCGGTGGTGCATCAACCGGCGGCTGCTGGCGGAAAAGCAGCCCGAACCCGTTACGCCGGAGGAGCTGTTCCGGCGCACCCGGGTCGACAATCTGTATTTTCAGGCCACGGGCGGCGGCCTGTGCTTCGGCGGCGGCGAATCCCTGCTGCACGCGCAGTTTATCGCCGCGTTCCGGGAGTTTATCGGCTCCGCCTGGCGTCTGACCGCGGAAACGTCCCTGAACGTCCCCGCCGGGAACGTGCGCACGGCGGCGGGGTGCGTCGACGAATTCATCGTGGATATCAAAACCGCGGACCCGGAGATTTACCGCCGCTATACCGGCGGCGACGGCGCCCCGGCGCTTGAGAATCTGCGGCTGTTGCTTGAGCTGGTCGGCCCGGAGCGGATCCGGGTCCGCGTGCCGCTGATCCCGGCGTTCAATACCCCGCGGGATCAGGCCGCCTCGGCAGAGATCCTCAGGGCGATGGGCGTTTCCCGCCTCGACCTGTTCCAATACGTACGAACGGATCCCCACGGGGAAAGTAAGAA
>CACYHJ010000332.1 GCA_902774165.1 Oscillospiraceae bacterium | reverse complement strand
GAAAACAACAATAACAACTGCGGGAATTGCGACATTTGCAAGCACCCGCCACAGCGTTTCAACGGCACAATTCTCGTGCAAAAAGCGCTCTCGGCCATCAAACGCACTGGCGAGCACATCGGTTTTTCAATGACCGCCGACATTCTCAAAGGCACGCTCAGCGACGAAATTGTCCAGAAGGGTTATGACAAGCTCAAAACATTCGGCGTAGGCGCCAAGACAACACTCAAGCATTGGCACGATTACATGCTGCAAATGCTGCAACTCGGTTACATCGAAATCGCTTACAACGAAAACAACCACCTTAAAATAACCGAGAGCGGTAACGAAGTCCTCTTCGGGAAGAAAACGGCAGAACTCGCCATCGCCGCAAAAATTGAAGCCAAAGAAGACGCAAAACCGAGAAGCGGTCGCACGACATTTACGCGCACAGCCGACGACGCGGAAGACACTTCCCTGTTCGAAGTTCTGCGAAAAGTCCGCAAGCAAATTGCCGACGAAGCCGTAAAAGCATATTTGCGCGGAGAACTGGTAAATACAGGTGCCAATTGCAATCATCATGGCGAGGATCATTCCTGCGGCGACCACCCCTGCGGCGGTCCGGAGGGCGGCTGCGGCGGCTGTCATGCCGCGTCGGAGATCCGGGGCAGGAACGTCGGCAAAACCTGCCGCACCCATTATCGCGGCACCTTCAACGACGGCACGCAGTTTGACTCGTCCTATGACAGAGGCGAGCCGCTGGAATTCGTCTGCGGCGCGGGAATGATGATCCGCGGTTTCGACGCCGCCGTCGCCGATATGGAGGTGGGCGAGACCCGCAAGGTGCATCTGTCCCCGGCGGAGGCTTACGGCGAGGCGGACCCGAACGCGATCCTGACGCTGGAGATCGGTCTTCTGCCCGGCGCGGAGGGGCTTTCCGTCGGACAGCAGGTCTACCTGCAGGGACCGGGCGGACAGCCGATCCCCGTCAAGGTCGTCGCCAAGGACGAGCAGAACGTCACCTTTGACGCAAACCATGAAATGGCGGGCAAAGAGCTGAATTTCACCATCGAACTGGTGGAGGTCAAGGACTGACGGAACGATCATGAATGAAAAAACGCGCAGGGCGTTCCTCTGCGCGTTTTTTTTGTCGGTGGATCCAATGGGCCGGAGACATTCTCTGCGGGATCCCGGCGCAGGTCGGTCGTCACGTTCCCGAGCCCGGGCGTCCGGATGCCGCGCCCCGCCGCTCCATATAGCTTTGCAGCATCCCGCACCAGTCGGTCTGGATGATGTCGAATTTTTTGTCGATCAGCCATCCCCAGCCGCCGTCCGGGTCGCCCGCGGCGGAAATATCGTCGTTGTGCCCGCCGGCAAGCACTTCCTTATAATTGTATACAATCGCGTTGACGAACAGCAGCATGCCTTTTTTGTGCATGTCGGCGATGTATTCGTCCGACGCCACAGGCGCCGAATCCTTTTCGAACAGGATCTCCGCGCCGATGCAGTTGACGCCCTGCCGCCGCAGCTCGTCCGTGATCTCGTCCCGGTCCCGCACGATGGGCATGAACATGAAATCCGGGGCGCATTCCTTCACCGCCCGCAGGTGCTCGCTGCGCAGGGAGGTCTTCACCACCACCTGACGCTCCACGCCGGCGCGGCGGATCACACTGCTGATCCCGGGCACGTCGGTCCAGAATTTATCCACGTTGATATAGCACTTCCCGCGCAGAAAGTCAAAGACCTCGTCCAGCCGGTCCACGCCGAACTGGGTTTTGTCGTCGTCCTGGTTGACGTAGCGGAATTTCCGTACGGTTTTCGCGTCCGAAACGCCGATGAGCCGCCGCGTTCTCAGGTGCGCGGACTCCTTCCCCGGGTGAAAGACGAAATATTCTCCGTCCCGGCTTTTCGTGACGTCCAGCTCGATCATATCCGCGCCCTGCGCCAGCGCCGCGGCGAAGGCTGCCATGGTGTTGCAGGGGATGTTGCCCCCGCTCACGCCCCGGTGGGCGCAGATCAGGGTTTTTCCCGCCGCGTTGTTTCGTATGGAAGCGTCAAAATCAAACATAAACATTCCTCCGGTTTTTCTGTGGGAAATTCGGTACGGTCCCCGGGATTTTCAATTGACCTCCGGGGATAGATGCGGTATAATGGGCGTATAATAAATCATATTATATATCGCAGATAATCGGGACTTCGTCCGTCCGGACGGAGGATCGGGGAGGAACGGGCCGTGTGCTGCAGATACAGGATCCTGCCCGCCGGAGCCGACGACGATCGGATCGCGGCGGTCATGGCGATGATGGAGAAAAAATATCCCGGTCAGTATAAAACAGGGGAGATCTTTCCCGGCGATCCGGCGCCCGCGGTGTTTGCGGATCGCGGACGGGTGCAGCCGGTGCCCGCGGTGTTCGGATTCCCGGGATTTCAGGCGAACCGTCTGATCCTGAACGCCCGCAGTGAGACCGCGGCGCAAAAGCCCACCTTCGCCCTGCCGCTGCGGGAACAGCGGATCATTCTGCCGGCGGACGGCTTCTTTGAATGGAGCCATGACGGGAAGAAAACAAAGTATTTCTTTACCCTGAACGAGCCCGGAACGGTGTATTTCTGCGGGCTGTACCGGATTGTCGACGGGCGGTTCCGGTTTGTGATCCTGACGCGCCCGGCGGATGAGTCCATGGCGGGGGTGCACGACCGGATGCCGGTCATCATCGGCGCGGACAGCGTGCGGTCCTACCTGACGGACGCCGCCGCGGCAACGCAGCTGCTGGCGGCGCCGGCGCCGCAGCTTCGGCACGAGCCGGCGTGACCCGTTGCTTCAACCGGCCTCAGCACCGTCCCTTCCGCCGAAATATTCGATCCTTTTCCCGCAGCGGTCCTGCAGAAACGTCAGCAGCTCCTCCTGCCGGGAGGGCGGAGAAAACGCCGCCGCGGGCAGAATGTATTCCGCCACGTCCAGAAGAAGATAGACTGCCCGGCCGCGGATCACGCAGATGCGCCGGATTGCGGGATAAAACTGTTCTTCGCCGCCCGTCGGCATCGTCACGGTGAAGGCTTCTTCGCCGAACTCCAGCAGAGCGGACGCCGCGCAGGGCGGCGTTCCTTTTTTTACGGCCCGTGCCAGCCGCGCCCGGTCGGCGGCGGAGGTCAGCGGCGCCAGAAGAACCTGAAGCAGGGCGCAGCCGGCGGCGCAGAGAACCGCCGTCGCCGCGATCTGTTTCCCTGTCGGCAGGGAACCGCCCCGCAGAACGGCGGCGCAAAAAACGATCGGCGTCGTCAGGGCGATCAGCGTCCGCAGAAGTCGGGTCAGCCGCCTGCCGTTCGCCGTGTGGCGGCGCCGGAAGCGGATAAAATCAAGATAATCGGTTTGTGTCGGCGATACCCGGAGCCGGATCACGGTCAGCCCTCCCGTCGTTTTTCTCAACCGCCGCGGCGTCGGCGGACAATGAATCTGTTAAGGCAACACCGCACAATTCGGGCGTGCGGATTGCGCAGTAGATTTTTTCGTCAGATTGTACAGAGTCTCCGCAGGCAACCTGACGGTTGTCAAGG
>CACYHJ010000331.1 GCA_902774165.1 Oscillospiraceae bacterium | reverse complement strand
ATCCTCAAGCCCCTGCGTGGGGATCGTCACGCTGTCAAGATAAACGACCTGATCGCCGTTCAGGGAAAACGAACTGGTGTCGCTGGCAGCGGAGAACAGAATCCGGTCCTCCGCCCAGGAATACAGAAGGATATCCCGCCAGGTCGTTCCGCCGGCGGAAAGATCCATCAGAAGGGCCAGTTCACGGTCCGTATCAAGGCCGGCGATCGAGAAACCGTCTTTCACCGTCAGGATCGTTTCTTTCTCTCCGTCAAACCCGATGCGGTCGACCGATTTGTCGGCAATGGCGTACAGGCAGTCGCCCGCGGGATCGGCGATCAGCTCCGTGTCGGGGATATCCATCGAACGCAGAAGCGCCCCGCCCTCATCGTAGAAGCGCAGGACCAGCATGTCATAATCCGCGGTGATCAGCTCCCCGTTTTCCCGCATGCAGAAGAAAAACTCTTCCGGCGGGATCGTATATTCCGCGGTGATCTCATCCGCCGCCGTGTCGAGAAGATACACGTAGCGCTCTACCGCCGGGATCTCTCCCCCGTCCGATTCCGGGGCGTCCGGATCCGTCGGTTCCTGTTCGGGGAAGGGTTCACAGAAATAGGCGACGCGGTCCCCGCCGATTGCGGCGGCGAAATAGGGCGAGAGCTCCCCGCTGACCGCCGTCAGCTCGGTCATGGGTTCCGGCTGCGTAAACACGTCGTCTTCGCCGACCTCCAGCGTTTCCATCTTCGACGCGACCCGCAGAAGCAGCCGCGCGTCGGAGGAATTGACCTTGCCGGAGCGGTCCGCGTCCGCCGCCTGCGTCTGAGCGGAGGAGAGCGGCTCCAGCCGCGCGGCGCACCGCAGCACGACACGCGCGTCCGCACTGGTGATTTTTCCGTCGCCGTTCACGTCCCCCAGAGAGTAGACGGCTGCCGACGCGAACAGCGACGACCCCGACAGCAGCAGGAGCAGGACGAGCAGGACGGACAATGCTTTTCTCAGTTTCATGGTTCTGACCTCCCGTTGATGATATCATCCAAAAGAATCCCGACGTTTTCGGTGCTGTATTCGATCTGTTCCGACCAGCGGCGCACGCTCTCGCACAGGGGCGTTCCCGCCGCCGCGGCGCAGAAAATAAATTGCGCGCCCAGCCGGGCGAACGCCGTCAGCGCGGCAAGCCCGTATTCCGGCAGATCCTCCAGCCGGCGGAACAGAATGTATTGCAAAATCCGATCAAACGCCTGCCGGTCGTACGTCCGCCGATATATCTCCGCTCTGCGGCACAGGGCGGACAGATCGGCGCGCATCGCGGAAAGCTCCGCCGTCCAGCGCCCGTCGATCGGCTCCGTCAAAGAATACAGCCGCAGCAGGGCGTCAAGCTCCGCAGCTCCCGTTTCGGGCGAAAACCGGAGCTCCGCCGCCTCGCCGGTCAGCGACCGCAGGATCGCGGACAGCGGGAACGCCGTCTCGCCGTCGGTAAAGCGCAGCGTTTTTTCGGAGAGCAGCAGCTGCGCCGCCGCTTCGCAGCTCAGGCCAAGCCCGGCGTATTCCAGATCGCCGGCCGCGCCGTAGAACCGCGGATGCTCCCGGCAGATGTCGCAGAGCGCGTCCTCCCCCAGCGTCAGGATCAGCTCACACAGCCCCTCCCGGTTGAGGAACGGGCAGGCCTCCTCCCGCGTGAGCCGGAAGGAATACCCCTCCTCGCCGCACGCCAGCGACTGCCGCAGCCGGTCCCCGAAGGGCGGCGGGCAGGCAAGGTACCGCGCGGCGCTGTCGCCGTCGACGTCGATCTCCCAGCCCCGGCAGCAGGAATGGGCGCACGCGCCCGCCCTGCAGCGAAACCGCCCGAAAAACGTCGGGCGAAGCACCCCGTCCTCCGGCAGCGGCGGCGCGATGACCGCTTCATTCTTCTTTTTCTCCATTATAAACAACCCATTAAAGAACCGTCAGATCAGAATGCCGTCGCAGTGGTCGATTTCGTGCTGGATGATCTCGGCCGGGAACCCGGAAAAGCTTTTGATCCGCACCGAAAAATCCGCGGTCTGCCAGCGCACCTTGATCTTATTGTAACGGGTAACCTCCCGGGGCTCCCCAAGCAGGGAGAGACAGCCCTCCCGCGTCCTGTAAGGCTCCGCTTTTTTCAGGATCTCCGGGTTGAACATGGTCTCGCACCCGTCCCCGACGGCAACAACGATGATCCGCCTCTGCACGCCGATCATATTCGCCGCCATGCCCACGCAGCGCTCCCGGTGCGCGGCCAGCGTGTCCGCAAGATCCTTCGCCGCGGGCAGATCGTCCTTCGTCGCCGGGGCGGATTTCATCGCCAGGCGGATCGGGTCGTGAATCAGTTCCTTTACCATAGCCGCTCTCTTCCTGTCAGAATTCCCGCGTGATCTTCTCCAGAATCTCCCGGTCGGCGGGGCAGAACTCATATTCCGGGATCTGCGCCGGGGTGATCCAGCGCATGTCGTTGTGCTCCAGCAGCCGGGGCGTCCCCTCGGTGATGCGGGCGAGGAACACCGTCAGACGCACGGTCAGATCCGGGTATTCATGCACCACCTCATAAAAGATCTCCCCCGGCTCGACGGTCACGTCCAGCTCCTCCCGGCATTCCCGGACAAGCGCCTCGGACGCGGTCTCCCCCGGTTCCAGCTTGCCGCCGACGAACTCCCACAGAAGCCCCCGGGCCTTGCGGGCGGGACGCTGGCAGATCAGAAACGTATCGCCGTTGCGGATCAGAGCGGCGGCAACCTCGGTCATACAAATCCTCTTTTCTCATACGGGGCGCGTTTTCTGTATTTATTTTATCACAGGAGCGCGTTTTTTGCAATGGATTGATTGATATTTCCGCCCCATGGTGGTATACTGGATTTAATTCTTTCTGAAAGGGGCCGTCGGAATGAAAATCGAGCTGACGCCGTCGATGATGTGCGCCGATTACGGCAGATTCGCCCGGGAGATCGAGGCGTTGGAAGCCGCCGGCGCGGACGCGTTTCATATTGACATTATGGACGGGCGTTTTGTCCCCAATCACGCCATGTCGCTGGGGGACCTGCAGTATTTCTGCAAGGCCGCCCGCATCCCGCTGGACGTGCACTTTATGGTCGAGCAGCCCTCCGCCCGGATCGCGCCGTTTTTAGAGCCGCTGCGGGCGGGCGACGCGGTGTATTTTCACCCGGAGGGGGAATACCAGCCGGCGGCGCTGCTGCAGACGCTGGAAGGGCGCGGGCTGATCCCGGGGATCGCGCTGAACCCCGGAACCGCCGTCGAAGCCGCGGACGAGCTGCTGCGCATCGCCCGCCGCGTACTGGTGATGACCGTGAACCCCGGCAAGGCGGGGCAGGATTATCTCCCCTTTGTCGACCGGAAGATCGAACGGCTGCTGTCGCTGCGGGAGGAATACGGCTTTGAAATCGCGCTGGACGGCGCCGTCGGCGCGGACGTGATCCGCCGCTGGGCGCCGAGGGGCGTCCGGGGCTTTGTGCTGGGCACCCGGCTGCTGTTCGGAAAACAGGAGACGTATGAGGGGATCCTCGCGGACGCGAGGAAATTCTGA
>CACYHJ010000330.1 GCA_902774165.1 Oscillospiraceae bacterium | reverse complement strand
GGCGGGCATGGCGGCGCTGTTGCCGGTGGTCACGGTCTGCGCAGGGGGCGTATTGCCTTTTTCCGTGACGAAGGTCACGTTGTTTTCATTTTCGGTCCACACCGCCGTGAGCGTGACGGGTTCCGTCCCGACCGGGTATTGCGCGCCGCCGACGAAGACGTTATTGTCAGAGGGGCGCTTCCAGCCGGAAAAGCCGTAGCCCTTCGCCGTCAGAACGGGCAGGGTGATCGTTTCGCCCACGTAGGCGGAAACCGGGGCTGGCGTTTCGCCGCGTTCGGTGAAAAAGCCGACCGTTTCCCGGTATTTGACTTTTGCTTTATCCGCGTTGCTCTCAAACGTGACGCGGTCAAACAGCCGTTTTTCGCCGTCAAAGTATTTCTTTACGTGATCCATGTTGATAAACGTATTCTTATGTACCGCGATCACGGATGCGGGCAGCGTGATCGTAAGGTCGTGGTTGCAGCTGCTGAACGTATAACCGTTTTTCTCCGGAGAGATGATGCTTTCGCCGATCGTGCGCACACCGTTTCCCACCGTGACGTTTTTTAACGATCGGCATTCACTAAAAACGCTGGCGCCGATGTTGCTTACCCCGCCGGGAATATAGACCGACGAGAGCCCGGTTCTTCGAAAGGCACAGTCCTCCAGCGTGGTGAGCCCCGCGGGAAGCGCGACGCTTTTCAGAGCGCTGCAACCATCAAACGCGTAATTACGAATGAGGCGGACGGAAGCCGGTATCTCACACGTTGTCAGCGACGAACAGCCATTAAACAGTGCCAAGGCGATCCCCTGCAGCCCTTCCGGCAATTCGGCAGTTGTCAGACCGGTACATCCGCTGAAAGCCTGTTGCCCGAGGAAGACGACCGAATCCGGCACGTCGATCGAACCGAGCGATGGGCAATTCATGAAAGCTCTATCCTCGATGCGCTGCACGCCTTCTTCGATCGTGACCGTGTTCAGCAGCTCGCAATTAGCAAAGGCGCCACCACCCAGAAGCCGCAGGGAGGCCGGCAGCGTGACAGTATCCAGCGCTGAGCAGTCGGCAAACGCGAGTTCGCCGATAATCCGAAGCGAATCCGGCAGGTCAACGGCGGTAAGCGCGGCGCAGCCCTGAAACGCACTATCCCCGATGCTCACAAGGGTATCCGGCAGGGTCACATGCTCCAGACTCGAACAACCATAGGCAAAGAACAGCGGAAGCTCCGTGACGCGCGGTTGAAAGTCGACGCTCCGTACGCTGTCCGATTGGATGAAGACGTGTCTATCTTCTGCGGGGTAATGATAGAACCCGTTCACGGGAACGGAGCCGATCTTGTCGGGGATCGTCAGATTCCGGGCGGAACCGTCATAATACATCAAATCGATAGACCCGCAAAAATAATAACGGTACCACCAGCCGTTGCTGTGGCATTCCATGCTCCCGCCGGCAAAGGCCGTGGCGGGGCCGAACGCTGCGATCAGCATCACCGCCGCCAGCAGCGCGGCCAACCGTTTTTTCAATTTCATAAACAAACCTCCCATCAGTCAGATTTGCGTAAATTTCCCCAATAAACAGTGTAACAGAAAATAATAAGAATATCAACACCGTTTCAATCGCACCGCGGGCGGATTAACTGTTACAAAAGGGAAGAATCACCTCTGCGATCAACGGCTGATGTTTATCCTTCGCACGAGCGGTCTTGCGCTGTGCGCCATTTGACGACGACCAAAGCGCCGCGGATCTGTGGAATCGTTATCACTCGATCATTTATCCGGTTCATTTTTGTGTGTACATGCTTACCTTTTTGTGGTAATATAAATGAAGCCAACGGAAAAGCCATTAAATCAACAGGGAGAACAGCATGAAGTATTACACCGAACCCGCGCGGGAGCTGCCTGTGGAGGGAGAATACGACGTCATCGTCGCCGGGTCGGGCCCGGCGGGCGCGTCCGCGGCGATCATGGCCGGGCGGCTTGGCGCGAAAGTTTTGCTGCTGGAATGGAACAACGCGGTAGGCGGCATGTCCACCTCCGGGCTGATGAGCCACTGGACCGGCTCGGTCGATTCGCCGCTTTACACAGAAATCCTCGAACGGTGCGCCGCCGCGTGCGAAGGCGAAGACCGCGGCAAGGTCGTTCCGTGGATCGACCCGGAGCTGCTCAAAGCGGTCTGGCTCGATCTGCTGCGCGAGGCGGGCGTGACCGTGCTGCTTTACACCTTTGTCTGCGGCGTCATCAAGCAGGATAACCGCGTGACCGGGGTCGTCACCGAAAGCAAATCCGGCCGAAGGGTCTTTCTTGCCAAGGTCACGATCGACGGCACGGGCGACGGAGACGTGGCGGCGTTCGCCGGTGTTGAACATCAAAAAGGCCGTGAAACAGACGGAAAAATGCAGCCCTGCACGCTGATGTTCAAGGTTGCGGGCGTTGACATTGACCGGGCTGTCTTGCCCGGCTCATTTGAATCGTTTTACCGGACAGAAAAGGGTGAACTGCAGGCTCTCGCAAAAGAGCATATTCCCGCACCGGCGGGTCATCTGCTCGTATACAAGTCAACGCTTGACGGTATTGTTACCTGCAATATGACAAACTGTACAGACATTGACGGCACACATGCCGAGGAGCTGACCCGGGCTGAGCTTGTATGCCGGTCCCAGATGCCCGCTATAGTCAAGTATCTTCGTGATTACGTACCGGGTTTTGAACATTGCTTTATTATCAGCGCAGGGTCAATGATGGGAATTCGCGAAACACGTCACTTTGCAGGCCGAATGCCAGCGTGGACGTGACGAAGAGCTTTTTAATCCACCAGTTGATCATGACAAGCTGTGCTGATGAGCTCATCATGACGCTCAATAATTTACACGATTTTTACCAAATTGCTATTGCTTTATCATACCAAGCGTCTATAATTCGGTTCGAGAAATAAGCAAAGACAATCTTTAAGAGGTAAAAAATGAATACTCAATCAAATCAAGCCATCCAAACCAAGATTTTTGGGCACCGCGGCTACCCTGCCAAGTTTCCGGAGAATTCATTAGCTGGTTTTCGTTATGTGGTTGCCCACCAGATCGATGGCGTTGAATTTGACGTTCATCTGACTTCGGATCACATTCCGGTTATCATGCACGATGAAACCATCGACCGCACGACAGATGGCACTGGTCGCATCGTTGACTACACGCTGGCTGAGCTGCGTCAGTTCAAGCTGAGCAATGGTGAATCCATTCCAACCCTGGATGAGCTGCTGGACGTATTTGAAAACAAAGACGTCTGGATCAACCTGGAATTCAAGACCGACAACATTGCCTACCAAGACATTGAAAAAATCGTTATGCCAATGGTCAACCAACACCAATTGCTGCATCCGGTTATCTACTCATCATTTAATCTGCAGACGTTAAAAAACTGCATGCAGCTTGACGCAACGCAGGACTATAACTGGCTGACTGAAAATGACATGCCCAAAGCCCAGGAATTCGTAAAAAAAGAGCGCCTGCATGGCATTCACCCGCATCATTACCAAGCAACCACCGCTACACAGCGCGTCTGGACCGTTAATGACGATCAAGAGGCCCAGCAGCTGTT
>CACYHJ010000329.1 GCA_902774165.1 Oscillospiraceae bacterium | reverse complement strand
GGACGCCTGCGACCGGCAGGGACTGACCTTCTGCGCGTCCACCCACCGGGCGGAGCATTATTTCTTCATGAATCCCGGCAGGCTCTGCGACAGCGACGTCGGCGACCCGGCCTATGCGGATTTCTACGGCCCGGCGGTGTACCTGCCGGCGTTCGACCCGAAGGTCATCCATCAGACCACCGCGGACGTGTTCGCCGAGGGCGCGTCGGAGCAGTGGCTGGAGGACTGGCTTGTGCGCACCTGCGAGCTGGTGGACCGCTATCAGCCGGGGATCCTGTATTTTGACTGGTGGATCCACAACCACACCTTCAAGCCCTATCTCAAACGGCTGGCGGCCTATTACTATAACCGCGCCGAGGAATGGGGCCGCGAGGTGACGATCAATTACAAGCACGAGGCGTTCCCGCCCGGCGTCGCAACTTTCGACGTGGAGCGGGGCGCACTGCAGGGGATCTCCCCGACGCCCTGGCAGACGGATACCGCCGTCGGCAAACGCTCCTGGGGATACACCCGCGACAACGAATTCAAGAGCGCGAACAAGATCATCTGCGACCTTACGGATATCGTCAGCAAAAACGGGAACCTGCTGCTCAACGTGGGCCCCCGGCCCGACGGCACCGTCACCCCGGAGGAGACGCGGGTGCTGAAGGAGCTGGGCGCGTGGATGAAGAAGAACGGCGAGGGAATCTACGGTACGACCTTCTGGAAGCAGTTCGGCGAGGGCGCCGCCAACGTGGCGGGCGGATATTTCAAGGATAACGACGAGACGCCCTTCACCCGTGAGGATTTCCGGTTTACATACAAGGACGGCTGCGTTTACGCGTTTCAGATGAAGCCAGACGGGCGCGACGCGCTGATCAAAGCCTTCGCAAGGCGCGGCTCCCACGATTTCCTTGTGGATTCCGTCACGCTGCTGGCCACGGGCGAGTCGCTGGCGTTCGAACGCACGGCGGACGGCATGCGGATCCGTGCCACAGACGGATTCCGGTCGGACGATCCGATCTGCTTTAAGATCGCGGTGGGATGATTGCCGCGTGCCGCGTGATTCGTGACTCGTGATTCGTGACTCGTGATTCGTGATTTGTATCTCTCATCTCTCAAATAACCAGCAACCAACAACCAACAACCAGCAACGAGCAACCACTCACCGCTCCCCGTCAACGTCAAAGCCGTCGGTCACGATCTCCCAGCTGCCGTTTCCTCTGCGGGCGAGCCGCCACAGCCGGTCGGTATAGTCGGTGTTCGCCTCCAGCGGGGGAGCCGCCGTGCCGTCGGTGTAAAAGTCCGTCAGGAAGGCGATGCATTGGGTGTAGGCGCGTTCCGCGTCCGACGCGTTGATCTGCGCGAGGGCGTCTTCTCCGCACTTATCGTCCCCCGCGTAGCGGATCCGGGTCAGCCGGCAGCCGCCCGTGCGCATGAACTGCTCCTTGAGGGCGATGATTGCCCCGTCCATCTCCTCTTTTGTATAGAGGTCGGAAGAGCCGTAATCCACCGACGGGGCGCCGGGGACCCTGCCGCCGTTCCGGTCGGCGAGATATTCCTCCAGCGTCTGATCCTTTTCATAGATCTCCTTCGCCGCGTCCTCGCCCACATACCGGAAATGCCACGGCTCGTAGGCGTAGCCGGTCACGGCCTCCTTGCCTTTCGGGTACCGCAGGATAAACCCGTAGTCCGCCAGCGCCTCGTGGATGGGACCGAACAGGTCCTCCGCCTGCAGCATCGCTTCGTTGGTGGCGATCCATTCGCCGTCTTTGATCAGCCAGACGTCCACGGCAAGGCCGGTCTGATGCTCCGAATACCCCGGGATCCCGACGTATTTCCGGGCGAACTCCGCGCCGCGCCGGGCGGTGTAATCGTCCAGCACCGCCTGCTGATCCTGCACGGACCGATAGGTGCTGCTCAGCACGATCTCGACGCCCTTCTTCTGAAAATGCCGCTGCAGCTTTTTGAAATGCTTCAGCGTCTGTGTCTCCACCTGACAGTCCGCGCCCGCTCCGGTGACCGCCTTCTCCAGCTCCAGAAAGGTTTCCCAGTTCTCCGGCAGCCGGTTGTCCCGGTTGACGAGCACCAGATAATCAAGCCCCTCCTCCGGCGGAAGCGTGGTGGGCTCGGTGGTGACTTCGGTGGTGATCTCGGAAATCACCCTGACGGCAGGCGCGGTTTCGGGTGTCCCGCCGCGGTTTTCCCCGCAGCCGGAAAGCGCCGCGGAGGCGCAAAGCCCCAGGGCGATCATCATGAATCTTTTTTTTGTGAAGTGGTTGCTCATGCCGCGTCCTTTCGTCGCTACGGAGTTTATTTCAGATAAGCTCCGGGGATTCTATACGGAAATATTATAAATTCCGCCGCCGGAAAAGTCAAGCCGCGGCGTGTTTCCCGCGGGAAATCCCGCCAAATAAAAAACGGGGATTGTACAATCGCGGCGGATGTGATATGATGAAACCGGACGGCGGAGACGACCGCCTACCGGTCGATTTTCCCGTTTTTAATTCTGCCGCGGACCGCATGCGGGCGGCCGCGGAATCTCTCGGAAGGCGGTGGGGCAGGATGCTTTACGTGATCTATATCGTCGCCGCGCTGGGCTCCACGCTGGCGGGGTCCCTGTCCGGCATGGGCGGCGGGATTATCATGAAGCCGGTGTTCGACCTGCTGGGGCAGTATTCCGCCGGGGAGACTGCGGTGCTGACCTCCTGCTCGATGCTGGCCATGAGCCTTGTTTCCGTGCTGTCGGAGGCAAAGCGGCTGCGTCGGGAGAAGCGCAGCGCGAAAATCGTCTGCTTCGTCGCCTGCGGTTCCCTTCTGGGCGGGCTGATCGGGGATAAAATCTTTACCGTCCTGACCGAGCGCGCACCCGACAGAACGGTGAAAATCGTGCAGACCGTCGTGCTGATCGTGATGGTGACGCTGATCATCTTTTATATGCTGGGAAAAAAGCGGACGCTGGGCGTCAAAAAAGAGCCCGTAGGAATTCTTGTCGGGCTCGCGTTGGGCGTTGTGTCGGCGTTTCTGGGCATCGGCGGCGGACCGCTCAACGTGGCGGTGCTCACGCTGGTGTTCGGCATGGGCGCGAAGGAGGCCACTACCTGCTCCCTGGCGTCGGTTCTGGTGGCGCAGGGCACGAAAACCGCGGCGATTCTGGTGCGCGGCGGTCTTGCGGCGTTTTCGATCGGCCTGCTGCCCTTTGTGGTTCTCGCCGGCGTCTGCGGCGCGCTGATCGGCAGGCAGATCAAAAAGAAGATCGACGACCCGACCGTCTATAAGATCTTCATCGCCATTCAGGGGATCGTGCTGGTCATGTGTGTGGGAAATATCGTGAAACTGGCGGTCGGGCGGTGAGCAGTTGTTGGTTGCTGTTGAGATACAAGACGCATCCTCTCTCTTCTTCTCTGCAATCGCGCCGCAGGCGCAAGCTGCGTATAAAAAACGAATCTGCCTCCTTGCGGAAGGCAGATCCATTTTTTTGTTGCCGGTTGTCGGTTGCCGGTAATTGGTTCCGAAAAAGCGCGGCGACCGGCTGTAGGTTATATCTACAATCCGCATGCCAGAGCGTACCCCGCGAAGCATAGCTTCGTC
>CACYHJ010000328.1 GCA_902774165.1 Oscillospiraceae bacterium | reverse complement strand
GCATTTGGGCCGCGACGGGCATCAACGCCGCGGGCGTGGGCATGACCGCCACGGAGACCATCACATCGAATCCCCGGGTGCTGGCGGCGGACCCGCTGGTGACGTACAAAAAGGCGAAGAAGCGCGGCGAGAAGGACGTGCCCGGCGGCATCGGCGAGGAGGACATCGTGGTGCTGGTACTGCCCTACATCCACACGGCCCGCGAGGGCGTGCTGCGGCTGGCCGAGCTGCTGGAGGCATACGGCACGTATGAGTCCAACGGCATCGCGTTCAACGACGAGAACGAGGTGTGGTGGCTGGAGACCATCGGCGGGCACCACTGGATGGCCAAGCGGGTGCCGGACGACGCGGTGGTGGTGGCACCGAACCAGTTCGGCATGGACGCCTTCGATCTGGACGACGCCTTCGGCGCGCAGAGGGCGCACCTGTGCTCGAAGGACCTGAGGGAGTTCATCGCCGTCAATCGCCTGGACCTCAACCAGAACGGCGCGTTCAATCCGCGGGACGTGTTCGGCTCGCACACCGACATGGACCACATCTACAACACGCCCAGGGCCTGGTTCATGGGGCGATACCTGACGCCGAGGGGGCACCGCTGGGAGGGGCCGGACGCCGAGTTCACCCCCGAGAGCGACGACATCCCGTGGTGCTTCGTGCCCGAGCGCAAGGTGGCGGTGGAGGACGTGAAGTACCTGCTCTCCGCGCATTACCAGGGCACGCCGTACAACCCCTATACCAATCAGGACACGGGCAAGCGGGGCATGTACCGCTCCATCGGCATCAACCGCACCGGCGTGACCTCGATCTGCCAGATCCGCCCGGACCGCCCGGAGCCCATCAAGGGCGTGGAATGGCTCTGCTTCGGCTCCACGGCGTTTTCGGCGTTCCTGCCGCTGTACGCCAACGTGGACGACGTGCCCGCCTACCTGAAGAACGTGACGACGGACGTCTCCACCGAGAATTTCTATTGGAGCAGCCGGCTGCTGGGCGCGCTGGCGGACCCCGTTTACGCCGCCTGCGTGCAGCAGATCGAACGGTATCAGAACGCGGTGCTGACGAAGGGGCGCAGAATTCTGGTTGAGTATGACAGAAAAATGACGGAATCGAAGGATTTCACCCTCACCGCAAAGGCGAACGCGGAGCTGTGCGAAATGGCGAAGGCGCAGACCGTCGACACGCTGAACAAGGTGCTGCTGACCGCCGGCGAGCACATGAAAAACGGATTCAATCTGGCGGATAACTGAAAGAACCCCGGTACAGAAAAAAAACCGGTACAGAAAGAACCCCCCGGTCCCGCGGCGCAATGCCGCGGAACCGGGGGGGTTTTCCGAGCGGAGCAATCCCCGACGGGGACCGCAAGATACCCGCGGTAGCGGAAGGGGTTCGCCCGGGCGAGGTCGGTCAGGTCCGCGCTGTTGAGAATCCGTCCGAAGGGGTCATACTGATACGCGCCGACGATATTGCGGTTCGCGTCGTAGGAAGATAGATCTTTGCAGCAGCGGTTTCTTATCTTTTGCTTCGTTTATTATTCAAAAGATTTTTCTGCTCCGCATAAAACCGTTCCAGCTTTTCCAAATCCAGATTCATGGCCTGACAAGCTTTATTCGGATCGATTTGTCCAAAATGCCGGAAGGTAACGGTGTTTTCTGTGACGGTCAGTTCTTTCTCAAAAACCGGAACAGCCTCCCAATGTTTCCGGAAGGGTCCGGGGAAAGACCATTCCTCACTTCTGGGCATTATCACAGGATATAAATATTTCTTTATCTGCTTTAAATCGCTGATTGTAACCTTTGAAAGCGGATTCTTCGGACGAATAAAAACAGCGCCGTTCCCTATCTCCCGGATATTCAGCGCATCGGGATCTGATTCCGCAAAAGGACACTCCGCCAATCCTCTGGTCTTGCCGCAGACAATATGACCCCATCCGACTTCGCTTATATACAGATGTCTCATATAATCCTTAAATAAACTTTCCTGCAGGATCTCCGCTCCGCCGACCGGGAATCGTCCGTAATGCTCTGAATACGGTGCAGTGCACGGACTTGATGCATTCAAATCGACCCGGATATTGATATTCCGGTATTTTTCCGAAAGCCGCATACCGAAATCACAGCATTGATCCGCAAATCGGTCAAGATCGTTCTCAATCACATAAAACAGAATCTCAACATCAAAACAACCGTAGAATAAGTCTTGCTGCGTCTCCATGCGGGCAGTTGTAAATGAACCCTGAATATCGCAGGGAAAGCTCAGTTCACCCCGATCAAAACGTCCTTCAAGATCAAACAGATCCAGCAGCGCTTTCTTTAACGCAGTGGGATCCTGTTGTTTACTCCGGACGTGTTCCGCATAATAATCGTCAAAATCCATAGACGTCCATAAACCGGCAAAGTCCTTCGGCGTAAGTGAATATTCCAATTCGCGCAACGATCTCCGCAAGGACGTTTTATTACGGATTTTTTCACTCTTGAGAAGCCCGGTGAATATCATTGTATAGTTGAGATAAATGTCTTTTTTCGTGTTTTTTTTCGTGCGCAGCGAAAGCTCGAGATCTTTCATTTTCCGATCTTCAAACTCCCAGTCAATAATAAAATCATCGAAAAAACTTTCAATGACATATTGATAATAATCCCGCGCCAGATCATCCGCCTGCTCGGACGTCAATGAAAAAAAACGAACCTCAAACCACATCGAGCGACGATCTGTAATTTGTCTTCCGGCGTCTAATATCGTTCTCATGTTCCTACGCCTCCTATGATGTAAAAACAGGAATTAATCCGGCTGCTCCTGCAGATGCCGGGATGCCGATTTCAGGCGCGACAATACACGCAAGGAGCGATATCGCCACAATTGCAACAGCTGCCGTCCTTTGCGGATTCAAAGACGCTTCATAAATAATTAAACCAGGCTGTGCGTAACAGTATTCTACATCGAACAAACCATATGTCAGTTCCCCTTGAATAGACATATTGCGACCGCGTTTTACACCGGTGTTTGGCTTTACCCCCAGTTTCATATGATTTCCGACTGTATCGCCGATCATCGCAGCATCGTACTTTTCCATCTGCCGTTCTGTTCGAGGAGTTAATGCTGATCTTTTACTTTTTACTTCATAAAACTCATTTGTTTTTGTATCGAGCAAATCCAAGCGCCCATTCCCTTTCGGACCTTTTACATATACTTCCATTTGAAAACCGTATTTAAACATACAATTTTTCTGCACTTTACCATGGATGGTCCAATACTGTTGTAATCCAAGAATATCAACCGGATACATTCCAGTCAAATCCAATGTCTTGACCGGGTTGTTTTTGCAGTAGGCAAATAGATTTTGCCCATTGACTTGTTGCGGCGAATCAATAACCTCATCCGCACTGATAAACCGGTCAATCACGGGATAATAATACCTCGCGTTGAGGTAATAATACCCGTTTTCGTTGTCATAGTAATACCCGCGGTAGCGGAAGGGATTTGCCCGGGCGAGGTCGGTCAGGTCCGCGCTGTTGAGAATCCGTCCGAAGGGGTCGTACTGATACGCGCCGACGATATTGCTGTTCGCGTCAAGGATCTGC
>CACYHJ010000327.1 GCA_902774165.1 Oscillospiraceae bacterium | reverse complement strand
GCCGTTTCCCTCGGCATGCTCATCTGCGGCAAGATCAGCGTCAAGGACTTCATCGGCTACGTCGTCGCCCAGTGCCTGGGCGGAATCGCCGGTTCCGCGGTCCTGCTGCTTTTCCTCGGCAAAGACTGCGGCTTCGGCGCAAACGGTCTTGTCGGCGGCACAAGCATCTGGCTGAGCCTCGGCATTGAAATCGTCCTGACCTGCGTCTTCGTCTTCACGATCCTCGGCGTCACGTCCAAAGAGAGCTTCGGCAACGCCGCCGGCCTTGTGATCGGCCTGACCCTGACGCTGGTCCACATTCTCGGCATCGCCTTCACCGGCACCTCCGTGAACCCCGCCAGAAGCTTCGGCCCCGCCCTGTTCGCAGGCGGAGACGCGCTCAAGAACGTCTGGGTTTTCATCGTGGCCCCGCTGATCGGCGCCGCCATCGCCGCGATCGCGCACAAGATCCTCAATTCCGAAAAAGCAAAAGCGTAAAATTTCATCCTCGCACGGACGAAAAAAACGCCGCGGGCAGATGCGTAAAAAACATCTGTCCGCGGCTTTCCTTTTTCGCCCGATTCAGATTTTAAAAATTTGCTTTCCCAGCTGATCCCCATAGACCGCAGCGCCGGTAATCAGCACGCCCTGCACGGCCGCGTCGGCGGAAAACCCGCCCAGCAGCACCGCGCCGAGAATGCCCAGCGGCAGCAGGATCAGCGGGATCCATTTGTTGTCTATCGCTTCGATCCCCTTGACGATCTCACCGATCACAAAGAGCGCGGGAATCAGGATCAGGCCGTTTTTTGTAATATAATTCAGAATTTCCATCTTATCTCCTTTGCTCCCCGTCAAAGACCGCGGAGATTCCCATGCGGGTCAGAAGCTCCTTCTGCCGGTGCTTCACCTCGCGGGCGTACGCCACCGCGGCGTGCATATCGCCGTTGCAGTGGGCGTCGGGAATCCGCGCCACCGCGTTCGCCGTCGCCTCGCCGAGGGAAAGCGCCGCGTTCACCGACTCGATCACCGCGCACTCCAGCTCGGTATGCGCCCGGTCCTTTTCTTCGTTTGTTCTGTCCCGGCGGTCCAGGTGCTTTTTCAGGTACCAGACCGCAAGGCCGGTCAGCGCCGAAGGCAGCCCCAGCGCCGCGGCAAATTGCCAGAGGGTAAGATTCATTTTGTTTTTGACACTTCCTTCAGAATTTTCCGCGCGTCGGCGGAGGTGATTTTTCCGTCGCCGTCCATATCACCTCGCCGGATCTGATCCCCGTCGGCTTTTTCGAGCCCCGATGCGACGCGCAGCGCCTGCCGGGCGTCCGCGGAGGTGACGCTGCCGTCCCCGTTGAGGTCGCCCTTCTTCTCCCGCGCCAGCCGCTCGTTCACTGCTTTCTGCGCAAGCGCGGCGTCCCATCCGGCAGCGGTCAGCTTTTCCACGCGCTCGGCGCCGTTGCCCCATCTGCCGTCGATGATCTCATCCACAAGCGCCTTCGTCGGGGCCTTCAGCTTTTTGCCCGCCGAGAAATCCCGGTAGCAGTGATTCAGGTCAAACACGCCGCTGAAGCCCTCGATACGTCCCTTGCCGGTATACTGCCAGAGGTCGTAATCCCCTTGATAGGTGCACACGGTATTATACTGCGCCACCCAGCGGGAATACCCGTTATACCATTTGTCGGTGAGATAGGTATTCCACCAGTATGTGCTGGAGTAAACGCCGAAAACGTACCCTGCAGCCTCGACCTTGCGGCAGAAGGCTTTTGAGATCTCAAGCAGCCGGGCGCCGCCGAGCTTCGCGACGCTGTTCTCCTCAAGATCGTAATACAACGGCATGGCGGGGCGGTACCCCTTCAGCAGGCGTATCGCGTGATCCGCCTCGCTTTCCGCTTTGGCGGCAGTGTCGGCGTAAGAGTAAAGATATACGCCGTAGGGGATGCCGTTCCTTTCACATCCCTCGATATTCTGACGGTACCGCGAATCATCCTGGCTGGGATAATCACTGCCGTACCCGATGCGAATAACGGCAAAATCAATTTTGCCCTTCATCTTTTCCCAGTCGATATACCCGTTGTGTTTTGAAACGTCAATCCCGTTTGAAAGTATTTTTTTTGCCATGCTCCGGTCTCCTTTCCGAAAATGTACTATATTTCCCGATTGCTGCTTGAAAAATGATTCCGTCGGTGTTATCATAATATGACAAGGAAGTGACTGTGATGAAGAATTATGAAACTGCCGTGATCGGACATATTTCCGAGGATATCAACACCGACCACGAGGGAAACACCGTCAGGATTCTGGGCGGGGCGGTGCTGTTCGCCACTGCCGCCGCCGGCGCGCTCGGCCACAAGGTCGCGGCGATCACGAAAGCCGCGCCGGAGGACGCCCTGCGCCGCGGGTCGCTGCTCATACCGGCGGAAGACGTCTATTTCCGCGAGGAGGCGCGTTCCACAAGCATTATGAACCGCTATCTCACCGCCGACAAGGAGCGTCGCATCTGCAAGTGCGTTTCGCAGGGCGAGAGCTTCGGGATCGGCGACCTCCCCGCAGACCTTACCGCGAAGATCTACCATTTCGCAGGGCTGATCTACGGCGATTTCCCGGACGAGCTGATCAAATACTGCGCCGGGAAGGGCGACATCGCCCTTGACGTGCAGACCTGCCTGCGGCACGCGGATCCGGAAAGCGGCGACATGTACTTTGAGGACTGGAAGAGCAAGCAGGAGATGCTGCCCTACGTCCGATATCTGAAAACCGACGCCGCGGAAGCGGAAATCATGACCGGCACCGACGACCGCAAAGAGGCCGCGAAGCTGCTGTTCTCCTGGGGCGCGAAAGAGATCCTGATCACCCACAACACCGAGGTTCTCGCCTATGACGGCAAAAAAATGTATGTGTGTCCCATCCGTGCGAGGAACCTCAGCGGCAGGACCGGCCGCGGCGACACCACCTTCTCCGCTTACATCAACGAACGGCTCGGCAACGACGTGCCGTCGTCCCTTCTGACGGCCACGGCGCTCGTCTCCCTGAAAATGGAGACGCCCGGCCAGTTCCGCGGAACAAGAGCGGATCTCGACCGCTACGTCGCCGAGCTCTATGCCGACCGCCCGGTCAGAGAGATCTGAACAGAATCATACGGCAATCCCGGGGCGCAGACGCTTTTGTCTGCGTCTTTTTTATTCCGCGGATAAAATCTCCATTTCCGCGCGGCAGATCGGCGTCGTCCTGCCGCCGTCCGCCCACAGGATGCGGATACTGTAAGTGATAAACGGACAGTCCGATTCGGCAATCTCCTGCGTCAGATCGCCGGAAAGCGTAAAATAGCCCGCCTTCCCGACGATCTCCCCGGACACGGAATACGTTTTGTCCGCATGCACCAGCAAGTCGATCCGGTCCCCTTCGGCAAACACCTGAGCCGTCGGATTGTCCGGATAATAAAACACCGCCTTGATGGTAAGATCGTCCCCGCCCACGACGCGGACGGTCTGATCGTTACGTCTGCAATCCACCTGCTCCCCTCCTTTACGCGCCGCAGTAATAATCCAGGAAGAGGTCGACGTAATCATACGGGGTTGACGCCGCGGGGAATACGCAGGTGATGATGCCGTT
>CACYHJ010000326.1 GCA_902774165.1 Oscillospiraceae bacterium | reverse complement strand
CCGTCTGGCGTGATCTCGGGAAAAAGTATATTTTTGTTTCAGCAAACATACTTCCCTTTTCTTCATCATATCTGCGGTTCCATTTCACAATTTTATATATGAATCCGAAACGGATTCCAACAATTTTTTAAATTCCGAATCTCTCATCTTTTTTTATCTTTCTTAAAATAACATTTTTGGCAGAACCATATATGCTGCGATATTTCAGCTAATAAACAGGATCCTGAAAATTCACGGTTGTTACCGCGTTCTTTCAGATTTCGACCGTTCGGTAAATTATTCTTATATTACACCAATCCTGGGATGTTCGGTAATTGACGGCGTGATCCATATCCGGCACCGTTTACTGTACAGCTCCGATCCGTCCCTCTGCGTATCCGATGAACTCGTCGCCGCCGTGCCGTCCGTTGTACCAGAGGCGGTAATTCCCGTCGCCGCTCTTCACGACCGTCGGCTTATAGCACGAATCCGCGTCCCACGCGCCCGGCGTCGGCAAAACCAGTGGGTTTTCCGGCACGCGCTTCCATCCGGTGATCCCGTCCTTTGAGCGGGCGGCGCAGATACAGGCGGTGTGGACGTCCCGGTAGCCGATATAAAACATCAGATATCCGTTTTCTTCCTTCAGAATATCCACCGCGCCGATCCGTTCCTGCTCATATTCATTTTCGGGATTCGCCGAAAAGACCGGATTCCCGGCGTATTTTGTCCAGTTGATGCCGTCGCCGGACTCCGCGTAACAGATGACGTCCGGCTCATAGGTCTCCCCGGCGGCGTACCACATACGGAACCTCCCCCCGTCGAACATAACGAACGGGTTCATAACGGATTCCTTTTCAAAATCCATTTCCGGCACAAGGACGGGCGCTTTTTGAACCCGCTCGAAACGGACACCGTCGTATGAACGCGCAATGCCGATCTTCGAGACGCCGCGGCCGCCGTCCCACACCTGCCCGGTGTACCACATGAGCAGGCCCTTCCCTGCCGGGTCCGGCAAAACACAGCAGCGGTTGACGATATCCTCCCAGCCGGAAGCCTTGTCCGGGCACAGGGTGATCTCCGGATCGCTCCAATGCATACCGTCGCGTGAAAAGGTCCCCGCACAGGATTCCCGCGGCCTCCACGAAACGTCCATCCGCAGCCGTCCGTCCGGCTGCTTGCGCACAAAGGCGTCGAACACGGTCCCCGTCGACGGATCTCCGAAGACAGGGGAAGGATATTTCTGAAATGAGCTTAATTCCATGCTACCTGTAACCTCACACTCTCTTAATCTATCCATCTCAATCAGGGGACGGTTCGGTGATTGGCAGCGTTCACCTTATGATCCCGCACGGCTTGCCGTGCGGCGCCGAATACCCACCCTAATCGTTTTCTTTTTTATCTTTACACTTCCGTCCTTTTGTGCTATGATGAGAATAAGGAAAACATCAGAAAGAATGGTACTTTATGAAACGTAAAACGGGAATCCTGATTCTGACGGCGCTGCTGTGCGCCGCAGCGCTCTTGCTGAGCGCGTGCGTCACGGTACATACCGATATCCCCACCGACAGCGGCGAAACGGCCGCCCCCACGCCCTCCGATACGGCCTCCGTTCCGTCCGAAACGCAGGAGAGCGAAACGGCCGCCCCCGCGCCCTCCGATACGGTCTCCGTACCGTCCGAAACGCAGGAGAGTGAAACGGCCGCCCCCGCCGAAACCGAACCGCAGACGCCGGCGGAGCCCACCGCGGAGGAGCGCGTCAGGCAGATCATGGCGAACATGACCCTGCGCGAAAAGATCGCCCAGATGTGCTTCGTCATGCCGGAGGCCCTTTTGGGCACGGATACCGCCGTCACCGCGGCAGGGGAGGACGTAAAGGCCACGTTCGACAAAACGCCCGTGGGCGGCGTGATCCTGATGGGGCAGAATCTGCAGAGCATGTCGCAAACCAAAGCGCTGTGCGCCGCGCTGCAGTCCTTCAGCGAGTCCCGTCTGGGGCTGCCCGTGTTCATCGGCGTGGACGAGGAGGGCGGCGACGTGGCGCGCGTGAGCGGTACCGGTAAATTCGGCATCGGCGCCGTGCCGCGCATGGCCACCGTGGGCGCGTCCGGGGATCCCGCGCAGGCCCGCGGCTGGGGGCAGACGGTGGGCGAATATCTGAAAGACCTCGGCTTTAATCTGGATTTCGCACCGGATGCGGACGTGCTCTCCAACCCCGACAACACCGTGGTAAAGACCCGCAGCTTCGGTGCGGACGGCAATCTGGTGGCCCTGATGGCCCACGCCTTTGCCGAGGGGCTGCAGGAAGAGGGCGTGCGCGCCTGCTACAAGCACTTCCCGGGGCACGGCGCCACGGCCGAGGATTCCCACAAGGGCTTTGCGGTGTCCTACCGCACCAAAGACGAGCTGTGGGAAAACGATCTGATCCCGTTCGCGGACGCGGTGAGCGGGAATATCCCGTTCATCATGTCCGGGCATATCTCCCTGCCCAATGCCTCGGGGAAGGATCTGCCCGCCTCCCTCAATTACGAGATCCTGACAGGCCTGCTGCGCAGCGAGATGCACTATAACGGCATCATCATTACGGACGCGCTCGACATGGGCGCCATCACCCAGCGGTTTTCCGCCGCCGAGGTGGCCGTGCTGGCCGTGCAGGCGGGCAACGATATGCTGCTGATCGCAAACGATCTGGATTCCTACGTAACCGCGCTGGAAAAGGCCGTGCGCGACGGCGAGATTGGCGAGGACCGCATCGACGAATCTGTGTTCCGCATTTTAAGGGAGAAGCTTGTCAATCAGGAGACGGTTCGGTGATTGACAGCGTTATGCATCATTATCCCGCGCGGCTTGCCGTGTGGCGCCGATCAACGAAGTGTAAATGTTGCTAACGTATCGTACCAGTGGACGTATATATCACCGTTGACTGTCAGGCATTCGTTTTCCGGACGGAGTTCCGTCCAGCGTTATGCCGATTTCTTCTGGCTTATGCCGAAGGATCATGCTGATAAATCTGCTTGTACGCGTCAAGTCCATCATAATGTCTCCGTCAAACGAATCTTTATTTGATATCATAATATCATAAGATAACGAATAAATCTATAAAAAACGAAAAACCAGACCGAAAACGATCTGGTCTTCATTGGCTCCCCCTGTCTGGCTCGAACAGACGACCCTTTTAATGATTGTCGCCGCCTGCCCGGCGGCTCATTGAATCGCGACGGCAAAACAGTCCACCGGACTGTTTTGCCTGCACTGAACGCCGTAAGGGCGGCCGGAGGAAAGCTCCGAAGGAGCTTTTCTCCGAGAGGAGCCGCAGCGGAGTGCGCGAGCTTTTGCAGCTTCGCCGATTATTGCTATTATGCTGCAAAACGAGCAATACGCAGCTTGCGGCGACGAAACAGCCGCGATGCGGCTGCCGAAACACAGGGGCGTCTGATTGAATCATATATGGGGAGTCAAAAATACCCACCCTTGCGGGTGGGTATTTTTGAAGAAAACTGTCTAAAGTACAACCGCAATTATGATTGCCGGTCAATTATCCTTTTCTTATAAAATAAGGGCCGCAGAGATCGCCTTCATGCGTTACAATATAACTCCATGAACG